>NZ_JAFYUW010000174.1:0-26999 GCF_017549435.1 Brochothrix sp. | reverse complement strand
TACTTAGGTCGTCGCGAGTAAACATAATAAAAGAGAGTAACGCTCATTGAGTGTTACTCTTTTTTTCTAATAAATATAAATGAGTGGTACTCTTGTAAAGCGGATGAATTCGCAACGATATTAGCAAAGGATTGGTACTCTTAAGACATTAACATAATGATTGGTACTCGCTGTCGCTGCGTCCCATACTACTCTCGTAAAGTGGATAAATCCACTACGATATTAGCAAAGGAATGGTACTCTTAAGTCATTAACATAATGATTGGTACTCGCTGTCGCTCCGTCCCATACTACTCTCGTAAAGCGGATAAATCCGCTACGATATTAGCAGCAACAAAAAAAATCATGGCGATTATATCCCATGATTTTTTCATTATTTAATTAGGGCGATTTTTTGAATTTTCACATCATTTACAAGGATGTTTCCATTACTTTCGTTTGACCAAAAAGGACCTTGTAATCGCGCACGTTTCTTATCAGAAAGAATATGTTTTTCTTTGTAAGAAACTTCTACTTCGTAGCGACGATCGATTTTTATAGCATCCCATGTTTTTTTATCAACACTAAAAACGAAATGTTCACTTCCAGCACCTTCAATTAGTCCTGAAATTTGTTTTGTTGTATCCTTTTCTTGTACAAGCATGACAAATGTTAAATCAACACGCTTTGAACTAAATTGTTGGAAAAGGAAAAAAGCACCAATGAGTATAACGAAAACAATCGTTACAATCGGAAATCGTTTCATAATGTATCACTCCAGTCGAAGAAGGCATAGCTCATTCTTTACTTATACGTTCACCCTTTATTATATAGAGGTATTGTGTAAAAGACAAAGGATAACTAGTGAGCTGTTAGACCACTCATTTTTTATTCTTGTCAAAAATGTCTGAAGCAATCATTACTAATAAGATACTGAAAAGAGCAGCCCCAAAAAACATTGATCCTAATTGTCCATATAAAAAGTTGTTGAAACTACTTTGGAAAATAGATAAAGCCAAGAAAATCAAACTGGTTATGACAAATACAGCAGGCATCAGCAGTAAAAAACGGTTTTGTAAAAATTTAAGCTGCAATGCCGTTAGTAAAAGCGCAAGGGCATATATGCCAATTAGTGCAAACCAAAAATAAGTAAACGTAGACGTCATAGTTATCGTCCTTTCTCGCTAAATATAGAACATGTACCCTGCAGGACCTTCAGTTTCTTTATAGTTAGCAAGATCCTCAATTGTCGTTGAATCAAGTACGTCTTTCACAGCATCGCGGATACGTCCCCATAAATCACGTTTAGCAGGTTCTTCATTTTCCATACCCTCAACGAGAGATATTGGCCCTTCCAACAAACGAATCACATCGCCGGCAGTAATTTCAGAAGGCTCCTGTGCAAGTATATAACCACCATAGGCACCACGAACCGAACGTACGATTCCAGCATTTCGTAAGGGTGAAATAAGTTGTTCAAGATAATGCTCACTTAAGTCGTGTGTTTTTGCAATCGTCTTTAACGAAGTAGGACCTTGTCCGGTGCGTTTTGCCAATTCAATGACAATAGTTAAACCATAACGTCCTTTTGTTGATATTTTCAAAAAAATAACCTCCTACACAATATTGTATCTATCTAAAATTATAACATAAATATTGTGAGGTCAAGCAATCATTAACTATACAATAAATCTTAGATAACCTCTAAAAAGGAAGCTTGCTGTAATATGTGATAAAATGGAAGAATATGACATTGGATAATGTTTACAATTAGAAGTTAAGGAGTTGAACAAAATGGGGATGGATGCACCGTTAGCTTATCGTATGCGACCAACTGACCTGAGCGAAATCATCGGTCAAAGTCATTTAGTAGCAGAAGGTGAAATCATTGAAAGAATGGTACGAGCTAAACGTCTGACCTCCATGATTTTATATGGCCCACCAGGGATTGGTAAGACGTCGATTGCAAATGCAATTGCCGGGAGTACAAAGTATTCGTTTCGAAAATTGAACGCTGTTACAAACAATAAAAAAGACTTAGAAATTGTTGTAGCTGAAGCACGTATGAGTGGGCATGTGATTTTATTGTTAGATGAGGTTCATCGTCTTGATAAAACCAAGCAAGATTTTTTATTGCCGCATTTGGAAAGCGGTCGTATTATTTTGATAGGCGCAACAACCAGCAACCCTTATATTGCAATTAACCCAGCGATTCGTAGCCGTGCGCAAATTTTTGAATTGAAGCCATTAGTAGTCTCAGATATTTTAATAGCATTAAATCGAGCGCTCACTGATGAGGAACGTGGTTTAGCAAGTTATAAACCAAAGGTAACAAAAGAAGCGTTAGAGCATTTTGCAGTGAGTAGTAACGGCGATGTTCGTGGTGCTTTAAATGGCTTAGAGTTAGCCGTTATTTCAACGCCAGCAAATGATGAAGGCGTCGTTTTGATTGATGTAAAAACAGCTGAAGTTTGTTTACAACGTAAAAGTCTTGCGATGGATAAAGATGGTGATGGGCATTATGATGTGTTAAGTGCTTTACAAAAATCAATCCGAGGCAGTGATGTTGACGCGTCTTTACATTATTTAGGACGTTTAATTGAGGCTGGTGATCTTTTTAGTATTAGCCGCCGTATTTTAGTGATGGCATATGAAGATATTGGGTTAGCGAACCCTCAAGTCGGTGTTCATGTTTTGGCAGCAGTACAGACTGCTGAAAAAATTGGATTTCCAGAAGCGCGAATTCCACTAGCTAATGCAGTAATTGAATTAGCATTGGCACCTAAATCAAATTCAGCTTATCTTGCAATTGACGGTGTTTTAAGTGACATTCGTAAGGGTGTAAGTGGAGAGATTCCAGATCATCTCAAAGATGGTCATTATAGTGGTGCTGAAAAATTAGGCCGTGCAATCGGTTATCAATACCCACATGATTTTCCCACAAAGCAGTTTCCTGGTTACTGGGTAGACCAACAATATTTACCAAATAACATAAAAAATAAGCATTACTACTCACCTAAACGTTCTGGTAAGTTTGAAAATGCTTTGGCTGATATGTATGTTTTAATTGAAAAAAATAAAAAATAAAAAAAGAATCCCGATCGCGCCGTCGATTTTCCCTAAATTTTGTACCCGCACTTATAGCAGGTGGGTGACCCTCACCATTGATTACAAGTCCTCATGAAAAGGCTTTTGTTCTCAATGTTTGTTGCGTCTCCCGTAACAAACATGTTCGGTCAAAATAAATAGGTACTCTAACGTACACATCAGGATTTCTTTATGACCCTAATATAGCATTTTTTTTTTGAATAATCAAATGAAGTTAACTGAAAAAGCAGATAAAAAAAAGATAAACAGCAAATTTGCTTTTTAGCGTATTTTTTTCTAAAATCAATAAATATGGTTTAAAAGAACGGCTTTAAAATAGAGGAGATGCTTTCGAGTGAAACAGTTATATATCGATCATGCGGCCACATCGCCAATTGATCCCGAAGTTATGTCAGCAATGGTTGATAATATGTTATCTATCAGCGGTAATCCGAGCAGTGTACACCGTTACGGACGCGAAGCGCGATATGCCTTAGATACCGCTCGTGCTGTATTGGCAGCATCAATCCACGCGAAAGAAAGTGAGATTGTTTTCACGAGTGGCGGTACAGAAAGTGATAACTTAGCGTTGTTAGGAACAGCCTATGCGAGACAATCAGAAGGAAAACATATCATTACAACAGCGATAGAACATTCAGCTATATTGAAAACTGCACAGGCGTTGGAAAAAGATGGTTTTGAAATAACCTACTTACCTGTTTCTAAAAATGGTGAAATTTCACTTAATGATTTACAAGAAGCTTTACGTCCAGATACAATCTTGGTATCGATTATGTATGGAAACAATGAGGTTGGGAGTCGACAGCCAATTCAAGCGATTGGATTAATGTTGGAAACACACCCGGCCTACTTTCATACAGATGCCGTGCAAGCTTATGGTTTAGAGGAACTGAATGTTGATGAACTCAAAGTTGACTTGCTCTCAACAAGTGCGCATAAATTAAATGGTCCTCACGGTATCGGTTTTTTATATGTACGATCACAAACACGGTTAAATTATACGATGTTTGGTGGCGATCAGGAGCGTAAGCGACGTGCTGGAACTGAAAACTTACCGGCAATTGTAGGCTATGCTAAAGCAGTTGAGTTAGCAGAAGAAACACGTGCTGATAAGCGTGATAGTTACGAAAAATTCAAACAGATTATTATAAGTGCATTGGATATTGCAGGTGTTAAATATGAGATTAATGGAACGATTGACAACAGTCTTAGCCATATCTTAAACATTCATTTTATTGGCGCCTCAGTTGAAGCATTTTTAGTAAACTTAGATATGGCAGGTGTTGCTGTATCAAGTGGTTCGGCATGTATGGCAGGTAGTATTGAACCCTCGCATGTGTTAGTGGCGATGTATGGGGAAGATACACCTGTATTGAAAGAAAGTCTGCGATTTAGTTTTGGTGCAGGTTTAACAAAAGAAGATATCACTTATGTAGCTGATGAAACAGTACGTATTTATCAACGCATTGTAAAATAAGAGGAGTGGAAAAAATGACTAAAAACGATAATGCCAATACACGAGTAGTTGTTGGTATGTCAGGCGGCGTGGATTCATCCGTTACCGCACTTATGTTAAAAGAACAAGGTTATGATGTTATTGGTGTCTTTATGAAAAACTGGGATGATACAGATGAATTTGGTGTGTGTACAGCAACTGAAGATTATGAAGATGTACGTAAAGTAGCGAACCAAATAGGGATTCCTTATTATGCCGTTAACTTTGAAAAAGAGTATTGGGATAAAGTTTTCACATACTTTTTAGCAGAGTATAAGTTGGGACGCACACCTAACCCAGACGTTATGTGTAATAAAGAAATCAAGTTCAAAGCATTCTTGGAACATGCAGAAAATCTTGGAGCAGATTATGTTGCAACAGGTCATTATGCACGTGCCGTTCGCGATGAAAATGGCGAAGTGAAAATGTTACGTGGGCAAGATCAAAATAAAGATCAAACCTATTTCTTGAATCAATTATCGCAAGCACAATTGCAAAAAGTAATGTTCCCATTAGGGGAAATTGAAAAACCAGAAGTGCGTCGATTAGCAGAAGCAGCAGATTTAGCAACAGCTAAGAAAAAGGACAGTACAGGTATTTGTTTTATTGGAGAACGTAATTTTAAAGAATTTTTAAGCGAATATTTACCAGCTCAACCAGGTAACATGTCTACGCTTGATGGAAAAGTAATGGGTAAACACGATGGTTTAATGTACTATACAATCGGCCAACGTCAAGGCTTAGGAATTGGTGGCGAAGGTGAACCGTGGTTTGTAGTTGGAAAAGATGTTGAAAGTAATACACTATTTGTAGAACAAGGATTTGATCACCCAGCAATGACCTCTACAGCTTTGATTGCGAATCAAGTAAGTTGGACGTCATCAACACCAAAAACAGGAACATTTGATTGCACAGCGAAATTCCGTTACCGCCAAGCAGACGTTCCAGTTACAGTTGAAGTTAATGAAGATGAAATTAAAGTAACCTTTAAAGACACAGCACGCGCTGTAACACCAGGACAATCAGTTGTGTTATACGACGGAGACGAATGCCTCGGCGGCGCAACAATTGACCGTATTTACCGTGATGGAGAAATAATCACATACCTCGGATAAGTGAAAGTGGAAACACCTCGTTTATTCTCTGAGAAATTGGAAAACTAAAAAATATTCGTTAGACTAGAAATCTTAAATGAGGGTCGACTGATCCATGTCGACTTTACCATTTAAATTTCAGGTCTAATGTTTTTTATTTGTTCTGAAATTAATCGAGAGAATAGGTGTTATAACTGGAGAAAAGTGAAAGTGTTTTCAAGCCCGTTTGAAAATGAATAAATTGGAGAAAACACTATTTTGACGTATTTTGTCAGGATAGTGTTTTTGAAATTTCAGAAGTTTTGGCTTGGTTGAGTAGCGTCCCTTAATCACTAAAATCACCTAAATAATGAGCAGTTATAATTAATTCCTTCAAACAAATTTTTTTATTGTGATAAAAGCTGTTTTTACAGAGGTCAATGGTTTTAAAAAGCGGAATATATGGTAAAATGGTCTAATGAAGATATTAAGAAGAGGAGCGGGACAATGACTGATTTAAATGCAAAAGCGTTAGAACATATGCAAAAAGGTGAAGTAGAAGAAGCAGTGAAGGTTTTAACTGAACAAATTGAAAAGGTACCTACAGATGTAGTCGCATATATTAACTTTGGGAATGTTTTATTATCAATGGGAGATGTAGAACGCGCGGCACGTTTTTATGATCGTGCGATTGAAATCGATTCAAATGTACCAACGGTTTATTATAGCTATGGGAACTTGTATTACCAAGCCCAAGAATATACTAAGGCCGCACAAAAATTTCAAATGGCACTTGAAAAAGGACTGGATGAAGCGGATGTTTACTTTATGTTAGGTATTTCATTGTTGAATCAAGGTGAAGCTAAATTAGCAATGCCTTATCTTTTAACAGCAACTGAAAAAAATCCCGATGATATTGAAGCGTGGTTCCAATATGCATTAGTATTAGCACAATTATCACTATTTGACGAAGCAATTAATGCTTTTAACCAAGTGTTGGCGATGGATGACACACATGCAGATGCTCTTTATTATTTAGGTACAGCTCGTCTGATGAATGGTGAAGATTCAACAATCATTAAACCGCTGTTTGAAAAAGTTGTCACATTACAACCGGAACATGAAATGGCGTTAAGTGCGTTAGATGCAATTACAGCTTACGAAAAATAATAAACAAGGAGGTGGAGGAAGATGACGGATACAATGAACACATCAGAGGGTGAAAATATACCACCGTATGTTAAAGGCAATGTGGTCACCACCATCTTTCATAATGCCACTAACTTGTTTTCTGTGTTGCGTATGGAAGTGAAAGAAAGTAATGTCGAATGGGATGACCGTGAAATTGTCATCACCGGTTATCTACCAGAACTTTCACAAGAAGACCGTTATCATTTAGAAGGAACGGTATCAGAACATCCAAAGTATGGACGACAGTTTCAGGTCACAACTTTCAGAAAAGAAATGCCTGCGACTAAGGCGGGTGTTTCTACTTATTTATCTGGAGAAATGTTCAAAGGTGTCGGTAAAAAGACTGCTGAACGAATTGTCGATATACTAGGTAACGATGCAATTTCACGGATTTTACAAGATCCAACTGTGTTAGATCAAGTCCCAAAATTAACAACAAAATTAAAAGAATCATTAGCCAAAACACTTCAAGAAAATGAAGGCATTGAATTGGTGATGATTAAACTTAATGAAATGGGATTTGGTCCCCAATTAGCGATGCGTATTTTTCAAACATACCAACAAAAAACGATGGAAGTTATTAATGAAAATCCGTATCAATTGATTCATGATGTCACAGGTATCGGCTTTAATCGTGCGGATGAACTGGGCCAAAAAATTGGTATGGGTGGTAATCATCCTTCTCGTTTAAGTGCAGCACTGATGTTTACAGTTGATTCGGAAAGTATGCAAAACGGTCATGTTTATATGGAATATGATGAAACGGTATTAGCTACAAAGCGTTTATTATTAAGTAGTAATGGCTCTTCTGTCATTGCGGAAAATGAAATTAGTGACGCATTGCAAGAACTATTACAAAATAATGAGCTTGTGCAAGAAGAGACACGTATCTATTTACCATCGTTGTATCATGCCGAAAAAGGTGTCGCACATCATTTAATGCGACTTGAAAAAGCACAGGCGAAGCGTACAACTTTTCCGAAATCAGAGTTTTTAAAAGCGCTTGGTGAATTGGAAGAACGTATTAATGTAACGTATGCACCGTCTCAAAGTGATGCGATTGAAACAGCTTTAAATTCGTCAACAATGATTTTGACAGGTGGACCAGGTACAGGTAAAACAACTGTTATTAAAGGGATTGTTGAATTGTTTGCTGAATTAAATGGCGTTAGTCTAGATCCAAGTGAATATAAAGATGGAAAAACATTCCCTGTCGTTTTGGCAGCACCCACGGGACGAGCAGCAAAACGTATGAGTGAATCGACTAATCTACCTGCGATGACAATTCATCGTTTATTGGGGATGACAGGTCAAGAAAATAAGTCTGAAGATGTTGATCGTGATATTGAAGGACAATTGCTTATTATCGATGAAACAAGTATGGTTGATATTTGGCTAGCAAACCAACTGTTGCGAGCTGTGCCAACTAATATGCAGGTTATTTTTGTCGGTGATAAAGACCAGTTGCCATCAGTAGGGCCGGGTCAGTTTTTAAAAGATATTTTAAAATCAGAAGTCATTCCAACAATTTCGCTAACAGAAATTTATCGACAAGCAGAAGGCTCATCGATTATTGAATTGGCTCACCATGTAAAAGATGGCGTTTTGCCTGCTGATTTTACTGAAAATCAGTCAGATCGTTCGTTTTTCCGTTGTAATACACAACAGTTGTCAGAAGTAGTGGGGCAAGTGGTTAAAAATGCCGTGAAAAAAGGTTTTACTTCTAAGGATATTCAAGTGTTGATCCCGATGTATCGTGGCCCTGCTGGAATTAATAAAATGAATGAAGAGCTGCAGGAAATTTTAAATCCTAACCCTGAGGGTAAGCGGAAAGAAATAACCTATGGCGATGTGATTTATCGTGTCGGTGATAAGGTGCTGCAACTTGTTAATCAGCCTGAGAGTAACGTTTTTAATGGTGATATGGGAACAATTGTATCAATTATCTATGCGAAGGAAACCGTCGAAAAACAAGATACGCTTGTCATTGAATTTGATCAAACAGAAGTGACATACTTACGCGGTGATTTGAACCAAATTACGCATGCCTATTGTTGCTCTGTGCATAAAGCACAAGGATCTGAATTCCCAATTGTTATTTTACCGTTATTAAAAAGTTATTATCGAATGTTACGCCGTGATATTTTATACACAGCGATGACTAGAAGTCGGCAATTTTTAATTATGTGTGGCGAAGAAGATGCCTTTGCGCAAGCGACAGTGAGGCAATCAGATGTTGCACGACAAACATCGTTATTTGAACGACTTACTCGCACAACTGCAGAGTTAGAACCGGTGAATGAAGCAGGAGAATATATTTTAACACCTGAAAATATTCATTCAATTGACCCAATGATTGGTATGGTAGAGAGTCCGTAGTCTAATTATAGATACTGCAACCTACAGCGATAAACTGTGGGGTGCAACTGAAGATAAACGCTGTTCCAGTTCGTCACTTACTCGTTGTTCCTACGATCACAGCATTTCTATTCAGCCTTCTCATATTGGAATCAAAGTTGCTTAAATCATGTTCAACGAAAAAAGAAGTTTTCGAGACTTTGTCTACAATCTGAACCCACAGTGATAAACTGTGGTTTTTTTTTGGAGTAATAGATTTTTTTGGCTCTATCTCAAATAGCGTCGTTAATCAAAAGTCAGTAAAAAGTCATCCTTCATAAATTAAAGAGACTAACGAAATGATGAACATTTCAAAGCCGAAAATTAGCTGGAGTAACTCAAAAACTGTCAAGAAAGACATTTTTTTCAATAAAATGAATACTTAATCGGTTATTTATATACACAAGGTTACTATTTTTATAATTAAAATTGACAAAAATACAAAATGTGTTAGTATATTATAATAGTAATATGACTACGCGATAAAATTACTGAATAATTACAATAATCAGTTAATTTAAATTGGTATGGAGGAGAATGAAAATGAAAAAAATATTAACAAGTTTAGCATTAGTAATGATACTAACTGGTTGTTCTCAAGATGCGCCTTTAACCAAAACAAATAATACTGTTGAACAGAAGGCTCTTGATAAAAAGGACGTTTTTAATTCCCTAGATGACTATTTTGAAGAAATTGGAAATGAGGATATGACTGTTAGCAAGCCTAATTTTATAATTGAGGATAAAGTATTAAACATAAAGTTTAATATAAAGTACCCTGATAAAGTAGAGAAGAAAATGAAAAATACAAAACAAGCCATTTTCTATCAAATTGAAGTGAAAAAAGATAGTGCAAACTTAGATAAATACATCAAAGAGGGTAAATCTACTTTTTATGAAAATGACTTGAATGTTATACCTAAACAAAACGATGCGTATGTTTATGAAATCAAAATACCTCTATTGAAAAAGCCCTCTTTAGAAGGGAAGAGTCACTTACTGAATGGTGAAAATTATGCTCTAGTTTTTTTAAATGAGAAAAAAGAAGAGAAAAATGTGTTGTTTATGATGGACACTGGATTGAATATTTAGAAGAAATAGTATTGGTGAGAGAGATTTCTATTAAATTAAAAAGCTTTTTGGATTGTAGACGGATGTCTGCAATCCTTTTTGTATTTAATTAAGTATTGAAACAAGTAAAAATGTAATTGCGAAAATTAGTGAAGTTATAAGCCTACAAGGACAGTATTAAGTACATCTAATTGTCTCATTTGAAGAACAATAGATGAGATTCTGATTGATTACGTTCGGATATTTACGTAACGTACGTAGGCTCTTTCAAATAGTGAGAAATACAGCTATGTATTTGATGAATAAAGGTATTATAAGCTTCAAAATTAAGATGATCGAATAAAATTGTCAATTGCTTTACAAGTCGGTAAGTTGTTTCGAATGAATCCTCCTTTGGATTAATTCAGCGACTTTATTTCAAAAGAAATTTATACATGTTGCTATTTTTTGAGCAAAAAAAATGACACGTTTTAAAAAGTATGGTAAATTATATTGTACACAACTTAATTGTGAAAAACTTAATCGGAGGTAACAACGATGAAAAAATTATTTGAAACGACGGTAATTAATACAGGTGGACGTAAAGGTGAAGTTTCTTCACCAGATAATGTTTTTTATTATGATATTTCTGCACCAACTGAACTTGGTGGTGATGGCGGTTCTGGTACAAACCCGGAACAATTATTCGCAGCTGGTTACAGTGCATGTTTTAACAGTGCCTTGGAATTAGTATTACAACGCTCAAAAATAACTGCGGAAAGTAAAGTTTCTGCAACAGTGTCACTTTATAGCGATCCTAAAGACAACGGTTTTAAATTAGGTGTTATAATGGATGTTGAATTACCTGGCGTTGAAAAAGAATTAGCGCAATCATTGGTAGAAAAAGCGCATCAAGTATGTCCGTACAGTAAAGCTACAAGCGGAAATATTGATGTGACACTTAACCTCATCAATGCTTAAGCAAAAAATCAGGAAGAGGTGATGTCCAGTGACTCTAGATCAACAACTCTGTTTTACTGTCCATAAACTCGCCAGACAGTTCGACCAACTCTATCGTCCTATTTTAACGAAACATGCCATCACTTATCCTCAATACTTGGTATTGCTCGTTTTATGGAAAAACGATCGATTAACGGTGACTGAAATAGGCAATCAACTAAAGCTTGATTCGGGTACATTATCCCCAATGTTAAAACGAATGGAAAAAAGCGAATTGATTGTTAGAAAACGTGCACTGACAGATGAACGACGTGTTGTTATCGCTTTAAGTGATACAGGACGTGCGCTTGAAGAAGCGTTGAAAAATGACGTTGCTGATTGTTTTGCAGCGTTCAAATTACCCGTAACAAAAGAATCGGAAATTCTTATAAAGCTTAATGAATTAAGCAAATTACTAAACGAAGGAAGTCTTAAAAATGAATAAAGATATTAAACTAATTGATGCGATTAACAATCGTCACTCCGTAAAAGAATTTGATCCAAATGTTAAAATCTCTAAAGAAGAAATGGAAGAAATGTTAAGTTTAGCAACACGTGCACCTTCTTCGATTAACTTACAACCATGGCGTTTTGTCATTGTTGAAGCTGAAGAACAAAAGCAACAATTGGATAAACTTGTACGTTTCAACCAAACACAATTACATACATCTTCAGCAATGATTTTAGTGTTAGGTGATAATAATCACGCGGATAAAGTTGAAGAAATCTTCAGCCAAAATGTTGCAGCAGGATCAATGACAGAAGATATTAAAAACTATTATATCCAAGCTGTAACAGAACAAATTATTAAAGCACCGGTTGAAGTTCGACGTCAATTAGCTATTTCTGATGCTAACCTTGTAGCGATGCAAATTATGTTAGTTGCAAAAGCATATGGTTATGATACGAATCCTATTGGTGGTTATGAACGTAAAGAAGTCATGGATGTTCTTAATATTGATAGTGAACGCTATACGCCAGCAATGTTTATTGCGATTGGTAAAAGCGTAAAAGAGGCACACGGTTCTGAACGTCTTCCAATTAAAGCTATCGCTAGTTGGAATACAGGAACTAACGGTGTAGTAGGAGAGTAAAAAATGACAATCTTAGCATATATTTTAATTATGATTGTAGCAATTGAACATCTTTATATTCTAGCTTTAGAAATGTTCTTTTCAACCTCTACAGCAGCACGACGTACGTTTGGTGTCACTGAGGAGTTTATTGCAAACAAGCAAGTGCAATCACTATTTGCTAATCAAGGTCTATACAATGGCTTTTTAGCAGCAGGTTTAATTTGGGGCTTATTGATTGTGCCGAGCGCTTTTCAATTTAGTGCGGTGGTCTTCTTTTTAAGCTGTGTTATTATCGCCGCGGTTTATGGTGGTTTAACAGCGAATAAAGGGATCTTAATTAAACAAGGATCACCTGCAATTCTAGCGTTAATTGTTACGTTAATCGCCTTAGGTTAATAAAAAAGCAGGTCTGCTATATTTAGCGGACCTGCTTTTTTATTATTTAACTTCACCGTGGAATTTTTTTAAAATTTTATCGGTTGTTTTGTAATCATCTTCTGTGACGATATATTTTTCACGTTTATATACTTTTTGACGTTCGCCCCAACCTTCACTTGTGCGAGGACGTTCCATTTTGTATTCTTTGTATTCAATTGTTAATGTTTTTTGAGCAACTGGAACGTTAACACGTTTAAGTTTATAAACATCTAACATTGAATAAAAAGCTTTTTTGCGAATTTCACTTGTTGATGATGGGTCCTTAATTACTGTCATTGCAGCGGACATGATCTCTGCTTCGGGAGCATCGTCACCATAGATAAAATCAGCATCGTTAACGATTAATGAAGCATCAAAAGCGTTGTCTTCAGTTAAACCATAAACTGCTTTTATTTTTGAAACAAGGGCTTTGTGATCCATTGCATCCTTTGCCTTTTTAGTCGTTGTTTTCTTGAATTCATTTGAGTAAAAGATATCTCTTACCATTGCAAGGTCTATTGCCTTGTCCATTATTTTCACACGTCGAGCCATTAAAAAATTCCTCCTCTATATCTACATCATTAAAAGTATAACACATTATCTCCAGAAAAGAATCATCACTTTAGGGATGATTAAAGATTATTCGTTTAACTTAAACAGTCAGCAAAGGCAGTTTTATAATGAAGCAAGTACCAGAACCTTCTTCACTTTTAACTTCAACAGTACCATCATGAAAGGCGATAAGTTGTTTTACAATCGATAAACCAATACCTGATTCACCATATTTTGTGTTTGTTCGCGAGATATCCGCTTTATAGAATCGTTCCCAAATCTCTTCGATATCTTCCTGTTTAATACCGATTCCCGTATCTTCAACTTCAATCACCGTATGATGACTTGTGTTGTAACCTCTAAGAGCAACTGTTCCATTATCTGTAAATTGAATACTATTCTTAACTATATTAATCAATACTTGCGTCATACGATCGTAGTCAGCATGTAACATGATTTTTTCAGAAACATCTACCGTGATTTGATCGCCTTTTTTATCAGCAGCAAATGCAAGTGAATCTTTGACAATTTCAAACAATTCTTGTAATTGGAACGTTTCTTTTTTGAGCGTCACTTGATTTGTACGGATTCTTTCATAATCAATATTTTCGTTGACCAATCGTATCAGACGTTTGGATTCAGTTTGGATTAAACGAATACTTTCTTCTGCATCTTCAAGCGGTATAACATTTGTAGCTAAAGCATCAGAAACGCCACTAATCGTTGTGAGTGGTGTACGTAATTCATGTGAAACATCGACTGTAAACTGACGACGACGACGTTCTTGCAATGCAACTTCTTCATTGGATTGTTTGAGTGAAGAAGCCATTTTATCGAAATCATTCGCTAAATCACCAATTTCATCACGATCTTTTGAATTTAGTTGAACATCAAAATCACCACTTGTAATCGATTGTGTTGCTCGTTGTAATTTAGTGATGCGATTAACTTGGAAACGAGAGAACATGTAGCTAAGGACCAAAGCAATTAACAATGAAGCACCACTTGCAATAATGACATTATTTCGTAAAAGAGCGATAGCTTTTTGTGTTTCTGAAACAGGGGACATCAGTAATATACCACCTGCAAATGTACCGTTATTGTTAGTTATAGGTGTCAGTACGAAGGAGACCGTACGGTTAAATCGTGTATCTTCAAAAGGAACTGAGACTTGATTCCCATTCTTTAGATTTTCCCATTCTTGAGAGTCAATTTGAAAAGAGACACCGGGTTGAGCATAACGAAATCTTTTTTCTGAATCAAATAAAATGATGGTAGCATCTTTGGCATTGAGTAGCGTTTGGTATTTTTCGACAGTTTCGATACTAATCGTATTATCTGTTTTTTTAAACTCCTTGGCCATCGCAGAGCCAAAACGCTTGAGCTCATCAACTTTTCCTTCGTAAACATAGTTAGAAAGAAAATGCGTCATTAAAATTGCAATTGTGGCACTTGTGGCAAGGACGATAAATAAATTTGTAAGAAAAAGCTGTGTGAAATATTTAATTTTCATAACAATCATTCCGTTTCATCAAATTTATAACCAACACCCCAAACTGTATGAATGAAGGAATGTGACTCAGTCGATATTTTTTTTCGAAGACGTTTAATATGAACATCGACCGTACGTTCGTCACCATAAAATTGATAACCCCATACATGTTCTAATAACTGTTCACGTGAAAAAACTTGGCGTGGATGTTCCATTAAAAAGTAAAGTAAATCAAATTCCTTGGGTGTAAGTGCCGCCAGAGCAGTACCTTTGTAAAATAATTCGTGTGTCACACGGCTGATTTTAAAATATTCAGTTGTTAAAGTATCGGTATCTTCCGTTTCTTCTTTTTTTACACCGCTAGACGATCGGCGCGAAACGGCCTTAATACGAGCCATTAAAGTGAGGGCATTAAAAGGTTTAGTGACATAATCATCAGCACCTAATTCCAAACCTAGTACTTGATCAGCTTCTGATTCTTTCGCAGTTAAAATAATGATTGGCACGTTACTAAATTCACGGATTGCCATAACAATGGACATACCGTCGAGTGAAGGCAACATCAAATCCACAATTAAAATATCAAAATATTCAGGTGTCGCTTTAAACAAATCAAGACCTTCTTGGCCATCGTGTGCAAATACAGACTCAAAGCCTTCTTTTTTGAAAAACATATTTACCATTTTACAAACGCTCTCATTATCTTCTATCATTAGTAGTTTCATTTGTTTTATCCCCCAGAGTTCATAGTAACTGGCTACATAAAATAGCTTTACCTTTACTATACTCGAAAAAAACTAGAATAGTGTGTAAAAACTATTAACAAATCATTAAAAGTACAATTACTTTAGTATTAACAGAAAATTTCAGTTGAAATAAGGAAGAATATCATCTAAAATGATGGTATAAGAATAAAGTGAAATTTTGAAAAGGAATATTTTGCAAAGATGAATGAAAGAGAGGCGGTTGCACGGCTGAAACAACTGCTCATCATCAGTGAAATACGCTACCTTTTTCGAGCATAACCTGCCGTCTCATCAACGTTAAATGATGTTTGAGAGGTAATGATGTCTATGTCGTTGCAATTAGGGTGGTACCGCGAATTTTCGTCCCTAATATTGCAAAGGGATAGCTTTTTTTATTTATATAGAGGAGGAATTTAACTAATGAAAGCTTTAAAGGGTGCAGAAATACGTCAAATGTTTTTAGAATTTTTTGAATCAAAAGGTCATAAAATTGAGCCAAGTGCTTCACTTGTGCCAAAAGAGGACCCGACTTTACTATGGATTAATTCGGGAGTAGCAACATTGAAAAAATATTTTGACGGTACAGTTATCTCAGACAATCCTCGTTTAACAAATGCTCAAAAAGCAATTCGTACGAACGATATTGAGAATGTCGGAAAAACAGCACGTCATCATACATTTTTTGAAATGCTTGGTAACTTTTCTATCGGCGATTATTTCCGTGAAGATGCCATTAAATGGGCTTGGGAATTATTAACAAGTGATGAGTGGTTCGCAATGCCAAAAGATAAACTATATGTGACTGTTTTTCCAGAAGATACGGAATCAATTGCTGTATGGAAGTCGTTAGGTTTATCGGATGATCGTATTATTCCGATTGAAGATAACTTCTGGGAAATTGGTGCTGGACCTTCCGGGCCAAATACAGAAATTTTTTACGATCGTGGCGAAGCGTACGATAAAGAAAAAATTGGTTTGCGTTTGTTAGCAGAGGATTTAGAGAATGACCGTTACATTGAAATATGGAACGTAGTACTTTCACAATTTAATGCTGATCCAGCAGTTCCTCGTAGTGAGTACAAAGAGCTTCCAAACAAAAACATTGATACGGGGATGGGTCTTGAACGAATGGCTTGTGTGTTACAAGAAGTTGAAACTAACTTTGAGAGCGATTTATTTATGCCCATCATCAATCATGTTGAAAAAATTGCAGGTGTAAACTATTCTACAAGCGATGTACAAACAAAAACAGCATTTAAAGTAATTGCTGATCATATTCGTACGGTTGCTTTTGCAGTAGGTGATGGTGCATTACCTTCAAATGAAGGTCGTGGATATGTACTTCGTCGTTTAATTCGTCGAGCAGTTCGTTACGCTAAGTTCTTAAATATCGAAAAACCATTCATGTATGAATTAGTAGGCACAGTTGCTAAAAACATGAGTGACTTTTATCCAGAAGTATTACAAAATCAAGCGTTTATCGAAAAAGTGATTCGTAATGAAGAAGAGCGTTTCCATGAAACATTAAATGATGGTTTAGCAATTTTGGAAAAATTAATTACAGATGCGAAAGCTGCAGGTACAAAAGAACTACCAGGCGAAGCTATCTTTAAATTATATGATACATATGGTTTTCCAGTCGAGTTAACAGAAGAGTATGCCGAAGATCAAGGGTTAAAAGTTGATCATGAAGCGTTTGAAATTGAAATGAACAAGCAACGTCAACGCGCACGTGATGCACGTTCAACAGAAGGATCAATGAATATTCAAAGCGATGTTCTTTCAAAAATAACAGTTGCAAGTGAATTTGTAGGTTATACTCACACAGCTATTGAAGCGAACATTGTTGCAATCATTAAAGATGGTGAACAAGTAAAAGAATTGGCAGCTGGTGAAACGGGTGACGTTATTTTTGATAAAACACCTTTTTATGCTCAAGCCGGTGGTCAAGTTGCTGATAAAGGGACAATTACTTCTGCTGATGTTGCAGCAAGTGTAACAGCCGTTCAAAAAGCACCACAACAACAAAATCTTCACAGTGTTAGCGTAGAAAATGGAACGTTAGCGGAAGGTTCTAGCTATCATTTGGAAATTGATGCTGCAGCGCGTCGTTTGATTGTTAAAAATCATACAGCGACTCATTTATTACACCGTGCACTTAAGAATGTTTTAGGTGAACATGTTAACCAAGCAGGTTCATTAGTTGATTCTGAACGTTTACGTTTTGATTTCTCGCATTTTGGTCAAATTACAGCAGATGAATTAAAAGTAATTGAAGCTGAAGTTAATGCACGTATTTGGGATGAAATTCCTGTTGTTATTGAAGAAAAAGGTATTGAAGAAGCCAAAGAATTGGGCGCAATGATGCTCTTCGGTGAAAAATACGGAGATGTTGTGCGTGTTGTTCAAGTAGGCGATTATAGTCTGGAATTCTGTGGAGGCGTACATGTAAAAAATACTTCTGAAATCGGTATTTTTAAAATTGTTTCCGAAAGTGGAACAGGAGCAGGTATCCGTCGTATTGAAGCAGTAACTAGCCAAGCTGCATATGCTCATGACAATCAATTAATCGAAGCGTTAAGCACAACAGCAACAACGCTTAAAACTTCAGTAAGTGATGTGCCTGTTAAAGCGTTACAATTACAAGCAGATTTAAAAACAGCACAACAAGAAAATGAAAAATTAACAGCACGGTTGTCTGCGCAAGCGGCACAATCATTGTTTGAAAACCCAGAACAAATTGATGGTGTAAATGTTACGGCAGCAAAAGTAGATGTAAAAGATATGAACCAATTACGTCAATTAGTAGATTTATGGAAACAAAAAGAAGAAAGTGGTATTGTCGTATTAATTGCATCACCAGAAAGTGATAAAGTAAATATTATTGCAGCAGTATCACCTGATTTAATTAAAAAAGGCTTCAAAGCAGGGGCACTTGTAAAAGAAGTAGCGGTTATAACAGGCGGTAACGGTGGTGGACGCCCTGATATGGCTCAAGCTGGAGGGAAAGATGCAAGTCAAATTCCAGCCGCTTTAGAGGCAGTTAAAGCATGGGTAAAAGCTTAATCGTATTTTGAATTATAGTTGAAATGTCATAATTTCTAGCTTGTTGAGTTGAAAATATGAAAATAAAGACAGTAAACTGAAAAAGCAACGTTTTGACGATTTTTGTCAGAATGTTGCTTTTCTCATTGCTATAGTTGAGTAATGTTAGTATTGAAACATAATTAAAGTAATGTAAAAGGAGTAATAATACATTTAAGTTAATTGCAGAAAAAATTATTATTTTAAAAACACTTTTTTTGAGCAATCCACTCGCATTTTTAAGTGTTAACATATAAAATATTACACAGTGCTTACAATCAGACAGATTTACTTTATGTTTGTGAGATACTGATAAATGGTGTAGAATAAGATTGTATTCTAGCTTAGGAAGAAGAGGTGTTTATGATGCGTCCTTTTGACGAAACAATGAGATACGATTTTGGTGATGATCTGAATAAACCAGCCATAAAAGATGTGTTGCAAAAAGTTTATGTTGCACTCGAAGAAAAAGGATACAACCCCACAGGGCAAATAGTGGGATATCTTTTAAGTGGTGACCCTGCTTATATTCCGCGACATAATGAAGCTAGACAATTAATTCGTGGACTTGAGCGCGATGAAATTATCGAAGAATTGGTTAACAGTTATTTAAAAGTGGAAAGTGAGAGCAACTAACTTATGAGAACGATGGGACTGGATGTTGGTTCACATACAGTGGGCGTTGCAATCAGTGACACACTTGGATGGACAGCTCAAGGAATAGAAACAATACGTATCAATGAAGAAAAAGAAAATTTCGGATTTGATCGTGTCGCAGAATTGATTAAGGAGTATACTGTAACGAAAGTTGTAGTAGGATATCCAAAGAATATGAATAATTCTATTGGGCCAAGAGCAGAAGCTGCTGAGCGTTATGCAGCCTCGATTGGTGAACTCTTTAACCTTCCTGTTGTTTTATGGGATGAACGTCTAACGACAGTTGCTGCAGAGCGAATGCTAATAGAAGGCGATGTCAGACGAAACAAACGTAAAGGTGTCATTGATAAAATTGCTGCAGGATTAATTTTACAAGGCTACCTTGATTCACAATCTTAATTAATAAGGAGAGATATATTATGAGCGAAAACAATCACGAACACGAACATGCACACGATCATGAACACATTACAGTTATTGATGAAAATGGTAACGAGGAACTCTATGCAGTATTATTAACATTTGAACCAGAAAAAGAAAGTCCTTTCTTCGGTAACTCTTATGTTTATTGCTACCCAGAGAGTGAACATGATGCAGAGGAAGTTGAATTACAAGTTTACACTTACATCCAACAACCTGATGGTACTGCTGGTGAATTAAAACCAGTTCTTGAAGATGACGAGTGGGAAATGGTAGAAGAAGTATTAAACACATTCCTAGTTGACGAAGAAGAAGCTGAATAATAAATGAGTCACCCTTTCTTTCCTAGTAGGAGAGAAAGGGTTTTTTATTTTTAAAATAATTACCATAACGTACATTTCTATAATTGTTAACTATTAACCCTTGAAAAAAATCACGAATATCGCTATTATAGATAAAGGAACTTGAGGACGCACAGAAAAGAGGAGAAAAATGAAAAAACGTAAAAAGTCATCCAATAAAGGTAAGATGATTGTTTTAATTGTTTTGAGTTTTATCGTTATTTTAGCAATCGGAGGTTATTTTTACTTCGTGTATACTATTTCTGCAGTGGATAAAGATAATAAAACAGATATTTACATTAAAGTGAAACAAGGTGAAACAATGAGCAGTTTAGCCGACGAATTGAAGAAAAAAGATTTGATTCATCAACCGCTTATTTTCACGTATTATGCGAAATACTTGCAACAAACTGAGTTAAAAGAAGGTCAATACATTGTTGATAAAACAATGAATGCCAAAAAAATTATCGATAAGTTTGTTAATGGGGAGCAAGCTAAAGCGCCTGCACTTACAATTCCTGAAGGATTGAATATCCCTCAAACAGCAGAAAAGATTTCTGCTTATACAAATCTTAAAGACGCAGATGTAATGGCGCAGCTAAACGATAAGGTTTTTGTTAAAAAAATGATTGAAAAGTACCCCAATTTAATCACAGATAATGTTCTGCAAGAGGGAATCAAGTATCCATTAGAAGGTTATCTTTTCCCAGCAACATATACATTCCCAGTTGGAGATAAACCAACTGTGCAACAAATTGCAGAGGAAATGATTCAGAAAACAGATAAAGTTATCACACCACATTTGGAAGAGATTAAGAAAACTAATTTAAGTGTAAATCAGTTTTTGGCTTTCACATCTCTCCTTGAAAAAGAAGCGACTGCACATACGGACCGCTCAAAAATCGCAAGTGTATTCTATAACCGTTTAGAAGCAAAAATGCCTATTCAATCAGATGTTACAGTGTTATATGCATTGAATAAAACAGGCACAACATTTGTGAGTTATAAAGATATCAAAGTAGATTCACCGTATAATACTTATCTCATTGATCATTTGCCGATTGGTCCGATTAGTAATAGTAGTGAACTTTCAATTAATGCAGCACTTAACCCTGCTAAAACGGATTATTACTACTTCTTAGCAGATACAGAAACTGGCGATGTTTATTATGCTAAAACACTCAAAGAGCATAATCGTCTAGCAGCAAAACACGTAAAATAAACTTAAGGGGAATCATATATGGGTAATCAATCAATCGTCATCGGAATAACAGGGGGAACAGGCTCTGGTAAAACAAGTGTCTCGCGATCAATAATTGAATATTTTTCAGGAAAATCAATTTTGATGATTGAACAAGACGCTTATTATAAAGACCAAAGTCATCTTTCTTTTGAAGAAAGATTAAACACGAATTACGACCACCCCTTTGCGTTTGATACTGACCGTTTTATCGATGATATTAAAGCGTTACGACAAGGGAACGCAATCGAAAAACCTGTTTATGATTACGCCGCACATACAAGATCAGATAAAACAATTTATCAAGAATCACAAGATGTTATTATAGTTGAAGGTATTCTTGTTTTAGCAGATGAGCGTTTGCGAGATTTAATGGACATTAAAGTTTATGTCGATACCGATGATGATATTCGGATCATTCGACGTATGCTTCGTGATATTAAAGAACGTGGTCGTACAATTGAATCGGTTGTAGAGCAATATACTACAGTTGTAAAACCGATGCACAATCAATTTATTGAACCAACTAAAAAATATGCAGACGTTATTATTCCAGAAGGTGGCGAAAACAAAGTTGCGATTGATTTATTGCAAACAAAAGTAAGCCACTTCTATCAAAATAAGGACTGATAGTAGACAGTTCAAGTAGCAGTGTGTTACATTGTAACGTATAATGCGAATCGTGTGTATACACTGTTCACATGTATTATGATGTTCTTATAACAATCAAAGGAGCGATTACTGTGGAAGAAAAAGTATTCCCAATGACATTAGAAGGTAAGAAGAAATTAGAAGATGAAATTCATGAACTAAAGACAGTTAAACGTAAAGAAGTAGTAGAGCGTATCAAAATTGCCCGTGGTTTTGGTGATTTAAGTGAGAACTCTGAATACGATGCAGCTAAAGATGAGCAAGCATTTGTAGAAGGCCGTATCACAACGCTTGAAAATATGGTTCGTAACGCTGAAATCATTGATAGCTCAGATTCAGCAAATGATATCGTTTCCATCGGAAAAACTATCACTTTTAAAGAATTGCCTAAAGGTGATGACGAAACTTATACAATCGTTGGTAGTGCTGAAGCAAATCCCTTTAAAGGTCTTATTTCTAACGATTCACCAATTGCCAAAGCATTACTTGGACATAAAGTGAATGAAGAAGTATCAGTTCCAACACCAAGCGGTGAAGTTAACGTTCGTATTGTGGATATTAAAGCGTAATAGCTCTATATCGCATGAGGATGAGAAAGTAAGAATTATTTTGGATTGTAGATTAATTTCTACAATCCTTTTTTGATACTTTTATAGCGAGAAGTATGTGAATTAAAGAGACAAAAATGAGCAAGTTTTATGTTAAAGTAACTGACTTGCTACAGCTAGAAAATAGATGCCACTCAAAACTAAAGGATTGAACATTAGCAATTACATATTTAGCTGGTGTAAAAAATAGTGTTAGTCACTTTTAACGATGTAAACTTTAGATTAATTTGTTTTTTTATGATAGTATTGTTATGTACTTTGGAGGTGTAAAGAATGAGTCGTCAAGAAAAATACCATAACAAATCTGAAAAAAAGCAATATGTAACCCCGAAAGAAACGCCGAATTATGGAATTGATGATAATGAAGGCGAGATGAATGAATCGTCACGTTTAAGCAAAAGCCAAAAACGTAAACGAACAAACTTCATCTTAAATATTATGATTGTTGTTTTATTGATAGCAATCGCTACAACGTTGTACTTTGTCATTTTAACGACAGACACACCAGGTAAACAACCAGAGGGTGTTAAAACGGCAAGTGGTGAATCGTCATCTGAACAGGTAATAAAAAAGAAAAGTTCAGATGATGATAATTCATCATCTAAAAAGAAAACAAAAGAAACATCCGATATTAAAATAACTAAAAAAGCGGGTCCAGCTGATTCTAATATCAAAGAAGAGTGGACAGCAGACTGGCAACCGATAGGTACTAAACAAACAGGGCAACACGTTAATTCTTATGAGAGTGGTAGTGATGATTGGGCTGAAAAAATTGCTGCAATTGCCAAAACACTTACTATTTCTGAAACTAACGTTCAAACATGGTATATTGAAAATGGTGTAGGTTCAGGCAGCGATGCAATTGCGACAGTCTCTCCTAAAGATAAAGAGGATGATACCTACCGTTTGTATTTAAGCTGGGTTGATAAAAAAGGTTGGAAAACCGACAAGGTAGAAGAATTAAAAACAAACGATAAAAAATAAAGATGGGAATGACTAACAATGAAATTTGGGATTATTGGTGCAATGCAAGAAGAAGTTGAGTTATTAAAAGGAATGTTGGTTGATCGAGAAGAACACCAGATTGCTAATGGTTTATTTTACACCGGTCAATTAGAAGGCCGCGATGTTGTCTTATTACAGTCGGGTATTGGAAAAGTTAATGCCGCATTGACGACATCAATTTTAATCGATCGTTTTTCGCCAGACGTAGTAATCAATACAGGGTCTGCAGGTGGACTAGATACGAATTTAAACGTAGGAGACGTTGTGTTAGCCAAACAACTCACTTATGGTGATGCTGATGCAACTGCCTTCGGTTATAGCTATGGACAAGTGCCTCAAATGCCAGCATTTTATGAGCCTGAAGCTGAATTACAGTCGAAAGTATTGGCATTATTAAAAGCTATTAGTACAGATTATCAAGTGGTGGAAGGACTTATCTTAACGAACGATTCCTTTATTCACCGACCTGATCAACGTGAACATCTGTTAGCACATTTCCCTAATGCACAAGCTTCGGAAATGGAAGCAACAGCTATTGCACAAACAGCGTTCCAATTTAAAATACCAAGCATTGTTATTCGTTCATTATCAGATATTGCTGGAAAAGAATCTTCAATGACATATGAAGAATTTTTGCCATTAGCTGCTGAAAATTCTGCAAGAATTGTTAAAACAATTGTGACGGAGCTTAATTAAACAATAAGCGATGAGTAGCTCGATATGCTGTGCGCTGATATTAAACTCCTAGTTTGAGGTGTTTGAGACTGAAGATAAATACTGTTCTAGGTCGTCACTCCTTGATCGCTCGGGATTACGTACCATGAGTACGCGCACCGTCAATCGCTCGTCGTGCCTAGAACGAAAGTGAAATCAACTGCTTAGAAGCAAACAGCTTGGAAGATAAATGAAAGCGACTATTTACCGTCGCTGCCATTTATCTGAAAGTTGAAAGCTTCTGGTTGATTGAACTAGAGGATATAACAGCATTTCTATTCAGCCTGCTCATATCGTAGACAAAGTGGCTTAAATCATTTTCAAATGAAAAGCAGTTTTGCGAGACTTTGTCTACAATCTGGAACACCTCTTTAGGTGTTTTTTTTATAAACTGATGTTATTAATAGGGAGGGAAGCGTTATGGATAAATTATCGGGTTCTGAGCTATATTCAAAACAATGGGGACAACCTACACATGACGATACACAATTATTTTACTTGCTGACAGTAGGTACTTTTCAAGCAGGGCTTAGTTGGAAGATGGTCACCAATAAAAGAGAGGTATTTCTTCGAAACTTCCACAATATGTCTATTCGAGATGTAGCGGGAATGACTGAAGCAGACGTTGATAACATATTGAACGATCCAGAGATGATTCGTAATTATCGTAAAATAATGGCAACGGTGATAAACGCACAAGCCATTGTTAAGATACAAGCAGAGTACGGTAGTTTTGCACGTTATCTTTGGGAATATGTCGAGGGAAGACCGCGTGAAATAATTTATACTCACAGTGATGAAATTTCTAACGTCTCACCCTTTGCAAGTATCGTAGCGAAAGATTTGAAAAAACGTGGTTTTAAATTTGTTGGTCCAGTGGTAACTTATATGTTTTTAAAAGCAAGTGGGATTGTAAAAGATATTGTTATTGATCAATAAATAAAGATGAATTAGAGAAAACACTATCCTGACAAAGAACGTCAAAATAGTGTTTTCTTTAATTTATTCAATTGCTAAAAAGATGGAGTGATGGAATGGTACTCTCGTAAAGCGAATAAATTCGCAACAATCTCAGCACCCATACTACTCTCGTAAAGCGAATAAATTCGCTACGATATTAGCGAAGGAGTGGTACTCAATTGCTATCGCAATTTCCGTCCCATACTACTCTCGTAAAGCGAATAAATTCGCTACGATAGTAGCAATTTCTTTGTAGATGAGCGTTTAGTTTTTACTTTTATTTATTCTCCAGTAAAAAAAGCCAAAACTTGTGAGATTTCAAAGCTACTATTCTGACAAATTACGTCAAACTATTTTTTATCTACCTTCAGTGAAAGACAAACAACTCCTGTTAAATTTCAAAAATAACATTTTGATACAAAAAATCAAACTTTTATTTTCTCCAATTTCTTTGAAGCTCAACGTTTGCTTTCACTTTCAATTATTCCAATCTCTTCAGTTCTGACCGTCTTTTTTTACTTTTAATTTTTTTCTCTAGCAAAAACCAAACAACTCCTGTTAAATTTCAAAAAACTCTTCCTGACAAAAAGCGTCAAAAAGAGTTTTTTTCCAATTTATTCGGAGCTAAGCGTTTAGTTTTTACTTTTATTTCGTCAATTCTAAAAATTCGTCGATGTCTTTTAAAATGATGTCGACTGCGGCTTGCCAAAAATCAGGTTTTGTAAGGTCAACGTTCAAGTGTTTTTGTGCGAGTTCTTCAGTTGTCATTGAACCTGTATCTTGTAACAAGGCAATATAAGCATCCTCATAGCTGCCTTCCACTGTTCCAGCGTGCGCATATATACCGGCTGAGAAGAGGAAGCCAAACGTATAAGGGTAGTTATAGAACGGAATATCATCAATATAGAAATGTAATTTTGATTGCCAGAATGTTGGGTGGTAATCTTTCAAGCTATCAACGTAGGCTTCTTTTTGAGCATCTTCCATTAATTTGTTCAAACCTTCGACTGTAACGGCACCGTCTAAACGTGCTTTATGGAAGCGTTTTTCAAAGAGGAAACGAGAATGAATGTTCATAAAGAAAGCGACGCTGCGTTGAATTTTATCTTCGAGTAATTGGATATGTTCTTCTTTAGAGGCTGCTACCTTAATAGCTGCATCCGAAATAAGAATTTCTGCAAAAGTTGATGCTGTTTCAGCAACATTCATCGCGTAATCACGATTTAGAGGTGACTGGTCACGCATAACATGTGAATGGAAAGCATGGCCTAACTCATGTGCTAACGTAGAGATTGTATTCGCAGATCCATCATATGTCATAAAGATACGGCTTTCGCCATCTTCAGGAAATTCAGTGCAAAATCCGCCTGGTCGTTTATTATCACGATCTTCAGCTTCAATCCAGTTGTTTTCAAACGCATTGCGTGCAAATTCGGCCATTTTTGGACTGAACTTGGCAAAGTGTTCTTCAATAAATTCAGCGCCTTCTTGGAATGTCAGTGTTGTTTGAGTGTCAGTTAAAGTTAAGGGCGCTTCTACATCAACCCAACCCAGTTTATCAAGATTAAGCATTTTCGCTTTACGCTCTAGAAAGGCTAAAACGGGTGCTTTGTTATTCGAAACAACATCCCAAATGCTATTTAAAGTTGCTTCTTCTAAACGATTGAGGCGCAATGACTCATCAAGGATATCCCACTCACGCGCTTGATATTTTGCTAATCGGAAGCCAATTAAGTGGTTTAAG
>NZ_JAFYUW010000026.1:0-5358 GCF_017549435.1 Brochothrix sp. | reverse complement strand
CATTGGGGCTTCACATGAAAAGGGCAAAGACTTTGATTTAGCACCCACTATCGGTGAACTGAATGATATTGCAACAGAAAGTTTACGTTTTGCACCGGGATGGCGCGATTCTCAAATAATTGAAGTGCGTACGGGCACACGTGCCTATACCTCGGATTATACACCAGTAATTGGCCAAGTGCCGTTTGCTAGTAATGCTTACGTAGCGAACGGCTTAGGCGCATCTGGGTTAACTGTTGGACCTTATGCAGCTAAAATCGTAGCCGATTTAGTTTTAGGGCGTGACGTTCAAATTGATTTGAGTGACTATCCTGTGGCGCAGTATTTACGCTTACGGAAAGAAAAGTAAAGTTATATTTTTACTAAAAAGGCCTCGTAGAGTGGACACTAAAAAGTGTGCTCTAAGAGGTCTTTTTTTATACAAACATATTCAGCAGCATAACACCGCCTAAACCAATTAATGAACTGATTAATGTCATCATTGACCAGGTTTTAATTGTTTTACCAACACTAAGATTAAAATATTCTTTATAAATCCAGAAACCAGCATCGTTGACATGTGAGAATGTCATACTCCCTGCACCAATTGCCAAAACAAGCAATTCAGCATTAACACCTGCTCCAGCGAGAACAGGGACCATAATACCAGCTGCAGTCATACCAGCAACTGTTGCGCTACCCAATGCTAAACGCAGTAAAGCAGCAATTAACCACGCAAGTAACAATGGTGAAAACGACATATCTTTCACAATTTCTGAAACATAGTCAGCGACACCACTATCAACTAGTACTTGTTTAAAGGCACCACCTGCACCAATTATGAGCAAGATCATCGCAATTGAGCTTACAGAAGAGGCTATGGAATTCATAATTTCTTTCATTGAGAATTTTTGCATTAACCCGAAGGTGAAAATTGCTACAATAACAGCAACAAGTAAGGCGATAGAAGGTTCGCCAATAAATGCTAAAAAGGGCATTAAGCTACTTTCAGGTGCGAAAATCTCAAATCCTGCATGTAATCCCATTAAAAGAACAGGAATTAAAGCTGTAAATAGACTAATTCCAAAACTAGGTAATTCATCATCGTCAAATTCTTTTGCTGAAAAAAGTTCTTTTGGGATATTAGTTTCTAACGATTCTTTTTTAAAAAGACGTGGATAATAAACGCCAGAAATAATCACTGAGGGGATAGCAATGACAATTCCGTAAAGTAATGTTAAACCAAGATTAGCATTGAAAATTTGTGCAATTGCTGTTGGCCCAGGGTGTGGTGGCACAAAACCATGAGCAGTAATCAAGGCTGCTGCTACCGGCATTCCGATATAAAGAACTGGTAATTTTGCAGCTTTAGCAATAGTAAATACAAGTGGAATTAAAATAACAAAACCTGTTTCATAAAAAAGAGCAATTCCAACAATAAAGCCAGTCATGACAGCAGCCCACTGAACATGTTTACGGCCGAATTTTGCGATTAATGTCATCGCAATTGTTTGTGCAGCCCCTGAATTTTCCATTAATTTTCCAAGCATTGCACCAAAACCAAGCACGAGTGCTAAAGAACCAAGTGTTGAACCCATTCCAGACTTGATGGAAGTAATCGCTTCAAGTGGTGACATACCTTGCATGACACCAGCAATTAAGGCAACAACAATTAAAGAAATAAAGGCATTTATTTTTAAAACAACCATTAATAACAATAAAATTAACACAGCGATTAAAACATATAGTAACGACATGGGGAACCCTCCTAATATTTTTTAGTCGAGACGTTCGACAATTTCTTTAAGTGTTTCTTTATTACCAACATTTCCAGGGAAAATAACATAAGGCATAAGTGGAAATTTAGCTGTTTTGTCTGTCAGCCAAACAGGTATTCCCGGAGCAATTTGACCAGCAACTAAAGCGCGCTTGACAGCTAAACCTTTTGTTCCAATTTCACTAGAAGTAATGCCGCCTTTACCGATAATAAATTTAGGTTGAATAGTGAGGTTTTCTACGAAAGAAGTAACAGCTTTGGCTATTTTGACAGATAAGGCTAGTTCATTTTCGGCCTGGTTATCGCCGAGGTCAAGACGTTTGCGTGAGGTGAACACAACAACTGTTTCGCCTGCAGCAAGATGAGTATTAATCAAGAGTTGCACACGTTGAACTTCTTCATGGAAAGCAACGTCGTTGAATACAAGGTCTGATTTAAAAGGTATGCTAATTATTTTATCGTACGTTAGTAAAGCTTCGAGTTGCTCCGTAGATGTTTTTACATGAGAGCCTACTACGATTAAACCTCCGTTTTTTGAATGAGAATCAACCAGATCACTTTTTTGAAGTAATGGTTTATCTGAAATACCACCCAGTATTTTTGGAACGGCGGCCGCTGTTCGGAATAAGAAATTCTTGCCAGCATTTAAGGCAGTAATGATACCGATTGATGCCACTTTAATATCGCTATTTGCAACAGCATTCAATATGATTTTAGAAAAGTTTGTACTATCCATAAATACAGCAGTAATATCATCAATAGCAAGTGCACGTGTCTGATTTAAGCTGATACTATGACAATCTGAGACGGAAGTTGCACCGTTTGTTTTTTCGTTAATGTATTTGAATAAATGTGAGGATTTGTAACCAAACGTACGATCGTTGGCAAATTCTGTTTCTCCTGCAGGAACTAATTGATCACCTTGCTTCACATAATGAATATCTTCAATAGTTAGACGTCCACCTTCAAGGAAATACGGTGCAATAATTTCACCATCAAAGTGGAGAGAACTCTTCGCTTCGATGGTTTGACGAAGTGTTTCTGTTTCAAGAGGATAATGTCCACGCAGCGTTGAATCACCACGGCTAATGATGATATAAGGTTGTTGTAATTTTTCTGATACATTGACGATAGCGGTGGCAATGTTTGTATGAAGGATAGTTGTTTCAGTTGCAGTCATTGCCCGTGAATTGGTCAATAAGAAGAACATTTGTTGCTCATCACGAAAAGCAGTTTCAATTGTTTGTTCATCAAACTGAGTAAATACTGAAACGCCATGTACAGTTTGGATACCAGTAGGATCATCGTCAAGAACGATGATTTTATGTTTAAAAGAGGCTAAAGCCTCGTTTAGTAAAGCATCAATTTTATGTTCATCAACAGTTGGCAAAGCATTTAAAGTTGTATTTGCTGTTAAATATGTCATTGTTTATCGCTCACTTTCTTCTTTGTAATAGTGATAGATGGCGCTATGATCTTCAATACGATGATCGGTTTCATTGAGCTTATTAAGAATCGTTAACAAATTGGTCGTCAATGGTAGATTAAGACCAAGGTCAGTTGCAGTTTGAGCAGCATTATTAATATCTTTGGTGTTAATATCAATACGACCACCAGCAACAAAGTTGGATGCAATAATACGTGGGGCTTTATCCTCCAGTACTTGTGAACCAGCTAAACCACCACGAATGGCTTCAAACATCTTTTGTTGATCAATTCCTGCTTTATCTGCAAGGATAAATGCTTCAGATACAGCGGCAATATTTAAATTAACGATAATTTGGTTTGCTAATTTAGCAGTGACCCCCGCTCCTAAAGCACCGACAAGAATCGTTGAATGTCCTAAAACATCGAAAATGGGTAAGGCTTGATTAAAAATTTTCGCATTACCCCCAACCATAATTGCTAATTTTCCTGAAATAGCGCCTTCTTGTCCACCGCTCACAGGTGCATCTAAGAGATGAATGTTGTTTTTAGCTAATTGTTGTCCAATACTTTGAGTGACTGTAGGTGTCACTGAGCTCATATCGATAATAATACTTTCAGGCTTAAGGTGATGTATTAAGCCATTTTCTCCAGTTATGACATCGCTTACAATTTTATTAGTTGGTAACATTGTAATTACAATATCACTATGTTGAGCAACCTCAGAAGCAGAAGTGAATGTTTTAACGCCTTTTATTTCAGCAGTTTCGCGTGATTGAGGGCTGACATCAAATCCATAAACTTTAAAACCAGCTTGAATTAAATTGTGAGCCATAGGTTGTCCCATAATGCCTAAACCGATAAAGCCAATTGTTTTTTGCATAGTAAATATCCTCCTTGTTTGTTTCGCTACGAAATATTTATTTATTTGTAGTTTAACTACGATGAGTATATAATGCAAATGTAAGGGCTGTCAATCCCTAATTTTAATTCGAGATGTTATAATATAAGTTATAAAGTCTTAGGATAGAGGAATGTTGAGATGCGAAATGAAATTTTAATGAAAGTTAAAATGATAGAACCACAGCTTACAGCTGTACAAAAAAAAATAGCACGTTTTATTTTAGAGAATTCAAAAGCTGTTGTGTCAATGACGGTGAGTGATTTAGCAATCCAGAGTGATGCCAGCGAACCTTCTGTTTTTCGTTTTTTAAAACAAATTGATTATGAATCATATCAACTTTTTAGAATTGATTTAGCACAATCGTTAGCAACCAAAAATACAGCGACTATCTATGGTGATATCGAAGAAGCGGACACAACAACAATGATTAAGAAAAAAGTTGTAGCATCAACAATCAGTGCTATTACGGAGTTGGAAGATGTACTGGATGATGATAGTGTTGAAGCGGGTGCTACAAGTATTATTACGGCACGTCGTATTATAATAGTCGGTATAGGTGCTTCAGTAAGCATTGCCAGTGATTTGTTCCATAAGTTATTACAGCTGGGTTTTGATGTTGTGTATAGTGAAAATTCACATATTATGAATATGTTAGCAACACAAGGACATACTGATGATTTATTAATAGCAATTTCTCATTCGGGTGAAAGTAGTGAAATATTAGATGCAGTTGGTTTTGCTAAAGAGAAAGGTTTGAAAACTATAGCACTAACAAGTTATACACATTCCACACTAGCAAAGCAGTCAGATATTTTGTTATTGAGCAGTTCTCAGGAAACCCTATATCGTTCAGATTCAATGATTTCACGTATTAATCAACTGATTATTATTGATATGCTTTATATTAAAATTGTTCTGCAACAGAAAGAAAAAGTATTGCTTAATATTACACAATCACGTAAAGCAGTCGCGAAAAATAAAACATGAAAAAACGCTTAATCGATTGATTAAACGCTAAAGTGAAGAGATTTCGTTGTTTTATAATAGAACTAAAGTAAGCGACATAATTATTCTCTGAAATTATAAACGGATGACATGCTAATAACAGCAAATAATCCTAGTGAAAAAAGGAAATTAATAAACAATGTACGAATAATGTTATCACTCGAGTTGAAAATGATGCTTAAAAGTGAGATGAAGACGAAAAAAGCGAGACAAATCAATAATTTTTTTAGCATAGTGGACCTCCTAGTATGAATCATAATCGGTAGTG
>NZ_JAFYUW010000173.1:0-10461 GCF_017549435.1 Brochothrix sp. | reverse complement strand
TTGAAAGATACTGTGTCACATACTGCTACTTCAAAGAAAAGCGAAAAAGTTCCAAACACAATTTCATACATCCTACATATACGTGTACTATTAATGATGATGGTCGCAACCAGTATGGTACAAATCGCAAACTTTAGCTTACAACCATTGTTAGCTTTATATGTTAAAGAACTCGCACCGCACACCAATAACATCGCTTTACTCTCAGGGCTCGCATTTTCAGCAACTGGTTTTGGTAACTTAATTATGACGCGACGGTGGGGTATTTTAGGTGATCAACATGGTTATGAAAAAATAATTGGTTATCTACTACTCGGTTCAGCACTTGCGGTTATACCTTTAGCTTTTATCAATTCAATGACCCTTTTTATTTTCTTACGTTTCTTATTTGGGATTGTTATCGGTGGCTTAATCCCGTTAACCACTGCCTATATCAGACTAGCATCTCCTGTTTCAATTCAAGGTGAAGTACTTGGTTATAACCAGAGTGCACGTTTCCTCGGAAATGTGATTGGACCGGTTATTGGCGGCGAACTCGCCAGCCTGTTCAACATCTCATTCGTGTTTTACTTCACGGCGTTTATGTTTATTTTAACCTACGGATTATTACGTCTTAGTATACGTTCGGATCGTAAACGAAATATTGAGCTTCATTAACTATCATTTGTTAAGCGTTATTTTTTTCGTTATACTTGTTAGTAACTATCAATTTTAATTGATATTAGATATTTTGAAAGGAGCGATTCATTTTTGTGAATTTTTTACACTTAGCAGTTTTATTACCACTCATCGTAGCTGCCCTTATTCCATTTACACATAAGTATTTAAAACAATGGCATCTCGGATGGTTAGTTCTCGTTGTACCTTTTGGATTGTTTTGTTATTTCCTTAGTTTCTTATCAAGAGACCTGACCTCACAACCACTTGTTTACCTTATGAAATGGATTCCTGACCTAGGCATCAACTACGTTTTGCGTGTGGATGGGCTGAGTCTACTTTTCGTCTTACTGATTACTGGTATAGGCGCTTTAGTAACACTGTACTCCATCTTTTACCTCAGCAAGAAGAAAGAACAACTGCACTACTTCTATGCTTACCTTTTAATCTTCATGACAGCAATGCTTGGTCTTGTACTATCAGATAATATGATGGTACTGTATCTTTTCTGGGAGATGACTTCGATCAGTTCCTTCCTATTGATTGGCTATTGGCATAAACGTGAGCGTTCACGTTATGGTGCAAAAAAAGCATTGTATATTACCGTTTTCGGTGGTTTGATGATGCTCGGGGGAATGAGCATTCTTTCTAACCTTGCGGGTAGCTTTAGTATTCAAACCGTTATAGCAGAAGCTTCAACCTTTAGTAACTCTCCATTCTTCATGCTCGCGATGATTTTCATCTTGCTCGGAGCTTTTACAAAGTCAGCACAGTTTCCATTTCACATCTGGCTGCCCGATGCGATGGAAGCGCCAACACCGATTAGCGCTTACCTTCACTCCGCGACTATGGTTAAAGCAGGTATCTATCTCGTTGCTCGAATGACTCCGGTGTTCGCACCCACTCACCAGTCTTGGTCAGTCATTATTATGATCGTGGGTCTTACGACATTGTTCTGGGGTTCCTTCAATGCTTTAAAACAAGTGGATTTAAAAGGAATTCTCGCCTATTCAACCATCAGTCAATTAGGTTTAATCATGTCTTTATTAGGGCTCGGTTCAAACTCACTGCGTGAGGCGAACGGTTTTTATGTCGCTGCTCTAGCTGCTGCTCTTTTACACTTATTCAACCATGCAACGTTCAAAGGCGCATTATTCATGGTTGTTGGTATTATCGATCATGAAACAGGCACACGAGACATACGTCGTCTCGGCGGTTTAATGAACGTGATGCCTTTAGCTGCAACACTCGCTTTTGTCGGTACATTTGCCATGGCTGGAATTCCACCATTTAATGGTTTTGTCAGCAAAGAGATGTTTTTAGAATCCTTTGTTAATCTTTCGACTATTCAAGCACCTTCATTAACTGTGCTTTCTTACATCTTTTTGTTTGTTGCTTGGATTGCAAGTGTCATCACCTTTGTCTACAGCATGATTTTATTCTTCCGTCCTTTCACTGGAAAAATGAAACCATGGTTACAACCTAAAAAAGCGACACATACACCCATCGGGATGGCGACTTCTCCATTAATCTTGGTAATCATTGTTGTTGTAAGTGGCTTATTTCCAAATCTCTTAGCAACACCGTTGATTACACCCGCAATACATAGTGTTAAAACAACATTGAATCCGGACTATCAATTACACTTATCTCTATGGCACGGTTTCACTCCGGCACTTTGGTTAACCATTGCTATTATAATTATCGGTTCTATTTTAGCGGCAACGTACCTCAAATGGAAACCACTCATCCAACGCCCATTACGGTTTCTATTCAGTTGGAATGATGTTTATAACCGTGGTAACTACTACTTTGAAAAACTATCTTATCGTTCAATGACAAGTGTCATGAATGGGAATTTACGCTTTTATCTGATTATTCTCTTTATGACGTTTATCTTTGCGACAATTATTGGTGTAACCACCACGTCGTCATTGAACTTTTCGACAGCTAAACTCTCACCGATTGATGTTGTTGATTGGCTGATTTTTGCAGCTGCTGTCGTTGTATTGTTAGCAATTATGCTTTCTAAAGCACGTCTAACCTCTGTTATTTTGCTAGGTGCTCTTGGGTATCTCATCGCAATTATCTTTATGATCGCGCGTGCACCTGATTTAGCTTTAACACAGTTAGTTGTCGAAACAATTTCAGTTATTCTTTATCTGCTTGCTTTCCGCTTCTTGCCGCAAATAGGTAAAGATGAAGAAAAAATAACACCGTTCTCTTGGCGTTTATGGATTAGTATGGCTGTTGGTTTCGTAATGTTTATCGTTGTCTTTTCATCATTCAACACAACATTTTTCGATTCCGTTCTTTCGCCTTACTTCATTGAAAATGCCTATACTAAGGGCGGCGGTAAAAATGTGGTCAACGTAACCCTGGTCGATTTCCGTGGATTCGATACATTCTTCGAATCGGCTGTACTTACGGTGGCTGCGATGAGCATCTACTCATTAATTCGCTTACGTCTCAACAAAGGAGATAAACAACATGAAGAATAATGATGTCTTACTCCGAATGGCTTCTCAAATTATCGTCTTTATCATCTTAATTTTTGGTGCTGATTCTTTTTTCTCTGGACATAATCTTCCAGGGGGAGGGTTTATTGGTGGCTTGATTATCGTTTCTGCATTCGCTTTACTGGCAATTGCTTACGATTTAAATCTCGTCAAACGAATTTTACCGTTTAACCCGTTACGTCTTGCTGGTTCCGGTTTATTAATTATCCTTATCAGTTCAAGTATTAGTCTTTTTAAAGGCCAATCATTTCTAACGCACTCATCCGTGTATGTAGACTTGCCTCTTTTTGGCCATACTGGACTTTACACTTCTACCCTCTTCGATATTGGCGTATTGATGGTTGTACTCGGTGCCATTTTAACAATAATCTTAGCGATTGGGGAGAGTGATTAAATGGAGTTATTAATGAGTTTATTAATCGGTTTAATGTTTACAGCCGGTGTTTATCTCATCCTATCGAAAAATATCTTACGTATTATTATCGGAACGGCTATCGTTAGCCACGGTGCGAACTTAACTCTTTTAACTATTGGAGGCATTAAGAACGGTAGTGCCCCTATCTTATTAGATGGACTCAAACTGTTCAACGACCCGATTCCGCAAGCCTTAATCTTAACAGCCATTGTAATTGGTTTTGCTGTCACTGCTCTCTTTTTAGTAGTGGCTTACAGAGCTTACCAAGAAATTGGAACAGATATGGTAAACCGCACGAGAGGAAATGATGATGATGATGACTAACTTTGCTTTACTTCCCATCCTAATACCTTTTGTTGCTGCGATTTGCTTATTGATTCTACCGCATAAAATCAAGTACCAGCGTCCAGCAGCAATTATTTGGAGTTTGGTTTTACTTGCTTTTACAATTTTCACCTTCACCAAAGTGATTAAAGAAGGAACATTAGTTGTGACAATGGGTGATTGGCCCGTACCTTTTGGTATTAGTATCGTTGCTGATATGTTAGCAATATTACTTGTTTTAACAACAACGGTCATCCTTCCGTTTATTATTCTTTATTCAATCAAAACGATTAGCGTGCCACGTGAAGAAGGTTTGTACTACTCACTTGTATTCTTCATGATCACAGGTGTAAACGGAAGCTTCTTGACGGGTGATATTTTCAACCTCTTTGTTTTCTTCGAGGTGATGTTAATGGCATCTTATGGCATCATTGTGTTAGGTGGTACTCGTGTCCAGCTTCAAGGGATCGTAAAGTACTTGGTATTTAACGTGATTGCTTCTGCCTTTTTCATTGTATCTGTCGCGATGCTTTATGGCGTAGTTGGTACTTTGAACATGGCAGATATCGGACAAAAGCTGAGCGAAGTCCAAGGACAAGCGGATGCTGGTTTAATCAGTGTGATTGCCATCTTCTTTCTGTTTGTATTTGGATCAAAAGCCGGTATTTTCCCGCTGTTCGTCTGGTTGCCAAGCTCATATGTAAGTGCGCCTATGCCCATTCTTGCGCTTTTTGGAGGCCTTCTTACAAAGGTTGGTTTATATGCAATCATGCGTACATTCAGCTTGTTCTTCTCTGCCGAACCAGGTATTGAATGGAGTTTCCTCCGTTGGTCTGCCTACTTAACCATCATCATTGGTGTTATTGGCGCTATGAGTTACCGTAATATGAAAAATATCGTAATTTATAATATTCTTATTGCTATTGGCGTTATTCTTGTCGGCTTTTCGAGCCACACATTAGACGGAATGACTGGGAGTGTTTTTTATACGATTCATGACATGTTAATCAAAGTCGCACTCTTTATGATTATCGGTGTTATCCTATTCATAACGGGAACGCCAGATATTCGAGATTTCTCTGGTTTGATCCTTCGTTACCCAGGTCTAACCTTTATCTTCTTTATCGCTATGCTTGGCCTTGCAGGCATTCCACCGTTTAGTGGTTTCATTGGAAAACTTTACCTGATTAAAGGTGTCTTCCAGAGTGGCGATATCGTCGGCGGACTATTGATTTTGATCTCTAGCCTATTTGTACTTTTATCATTATTACGTATCTTCATCCTCGGATTTTGGGGTAAGGAACGTGGCCCGCGTCATATGGTATACGGCTATCGTCAAATGATGTTCCCCACTATCTTGCTCGTATGTTTAACGGTTGCGTTTGGAATTGGTATACAATTTGTAACACCGTATGTCCAAATAGCTGCCGATTCATTGGCTAACCCAATGATTTATATCCAATCTGTGTTAGGAGGCAATTAAATGGTTTTTCAAATTTTTCTTAATAGCCTCATTGCCTTACTCTGGCAGTTTCTACAGGCGGATTTCACCTTCAGTACTTTTTTAATCGGCTATATCATCGGTATCATCATGTTATTCACTATGCGTCGCTTTTTCAAAGGTCGCTTTTACCTTGAACGCGCGTTTTCAATTGTTCGTTTAATCGTGATGTTCCTGGGTGACGTGGTGACAAGTTCGATTGCCATGTCGAAAGTCATCCTTGCAAAAGATATCGATATTACACCCGGTATTTTCAAATACCGTACCGTTCTAGAATCAGATTGGGAAGTTATGTTGCTAACATCACTCATTTCACTCACACCCGGTACAACATGTATTGAGGTGGATGAAGATTCACATACTTTCTATATTCACTGTATCGATCTTAGTGATCCTGAAGAAGAGCGTAGTAAAATTCGTAACGGTTTCGAACGTCATATTGTGGAGGTGTTTCGCAAATGATATTACAGGCCTCAATCTATATATCACTCGTTTTATTTGGTGTATCCATCCTGCTATTTCTTTATCGCGTCATTAAAGGTTATTTTATAGCTGATCGCGTTTTAGCATTAGACTGTATTGGTATCGCCTTGGTTTCAATCGCTGCCTTGATTTCAATGCTTCAAAACACACCTGTATTTGTTGATGTTCTTCTAATAATCGGTCTACTCGCCTTTATTGGAACTGTCTCATATGCTCGTTTTGAAGAGAAAGGTAAGGTGATTGTGCGTGATCGAACTAAGTCTTGAGATTATTATCTCGATTTTAATCATTTTATCGTCTATACTAAGTCTTATTGCAGCTATCGGTTTAATTCGTTTACCCGATACTTATACGCGAGCACATGCCGCTGGTATTGGGAACACACTCGGTATCACTATAATGATGTTAGCTTTATCGTTATACTTCACTTATTTTTCATCGGTCAATTTATTGCCAAGAATTATACTGGCACTTGTCTTCATCTTTTTAACAGCTCCGATTGCCAACCATTTAATCACACGTTCGGCTTACCATATCGGTGTGCCTTTAACTAAAAAGCACAAAATTGATGAACTCTATCCTGTGAAAAAAGAAGAAATACAAGCATTACGTGCTGAACGACTCCAGCGTGAAGTTCGTGAAGAAGAAGATTATGAAAAAGTAATTCAATTAACTCAACTTGTTGATGCGATGCGCGATAAGCGCTTATTGCAACATGAACAAGAGGAAGAAGAAGCGTTTCAAGCTGAAATTAAAACGCCACTTAGCCCTACAGAAGAATTGAATGACGATGATGATGACAACACGAATTAATTCATAAAGGAGGCATTTAAATGGATTTTTGGAATAACGTGCCTTTAATGGCAGCCTTGATCGCAATCTTTTTTGCTCAAGCAATTAAAGTCCCCATTCAAGCACTCATGAACAAACGTGCTAATTGGTCGCTACTCACTGCAACTGGTGGTATGCCTAGTTCGCATTCAGCCGCCGTGTGTGCGCTGATGACTGTTTTAGCTATCGAGTACGGAATGAACTCACCTTACTTCGCTATCGCCGCAATATTCGGCGTTATCGTGATGTTTGATGCAATGGGTGTTCGTCGTCAAAGCGGTGAACAAGCGATTACAATCAACAAACTAATTGCCGACTTCCAAGCAATTACTAATTTAGGAAAAGCAAATGCCGAAAAAGATCCCGAAGCTGGTCTTCAACGTCTTAAAGAAGTTTTAGGTCATAAACCGACTGAAGTTTTCTTCGGTATCTTGACAGGTATTGCAATTGGTTTCCTTGTTAATTACTTATATCATCTCTAAAGTTGAAGCTAAGGCATTCTCGCCTTAGCTTTTTTTGCACACAAAAAAGCACTGATACGTTTGTATCAGTGCTTTTTCTACTTCTTATTTATAGAATTGGAATTTACCTTTTTTAAGCATTGTTCCAATACCACCAAGCATTAAGATTGAACGGTCATCGATTACTTTTTTAATAACTGATGCACGGTAACCTTTAAGTGGTTTGTCACCAACAAGACCCATTGCATCGTTATCGCCTAATGAACATACAGTTCCTTTAGGTTTGTAAACGAAGTCTTTTAATGGTTGGCCATTAATAAGCGCTACTAAGTTTGCTGCTGCGTAATCAGCTTGTTGAATAGCAATTTGAGCAGTTGTTGGGTATGGACGGTTGTTTGCAGGATCCATAACAGCTGAACAGTCACCAATGATTAAGATTTCTTCGTTACCTGGAACAGTTAAGTTTGCGTTAACCATTACGCGGCCACGACGTTCGTCAAAGCCAGAAGCACCGACAACGCTTGAACCACGAACACCAGCACCCCAGATGAATGTTGCTGCTTTAATTTCTTTAAGCTCTTCACCATCAGCATAAATAACTGAATCTGGCGTAGCTTCTTTAATTGGGTGACCAATTTTGAATTCTACACCACGGTCTTCAAGACGTGAAATAGCATAGTTTGCTAAGTCTTTTGTAAACATTGGCAATACGCTTGGTGCTGCCTCGATACAAATGATACGGATTTTTTCACGTGGAACATCATATTGCTTCACAAGATGAGGAATACGGTTTGTTAATTCACCTAAGAATTCAAAACCAGTAAATCCAGCACCACCAACGATGATAGTTAATAACTCATCATTTTGTGTTGTTTTCCACTCAGCAAATTTTGTTTCGATGTGCTCACGAATACGTTTTGTTGATGGAATATCAGCAATTGGTAATGTATATTCTTCAACACCTGGTGTACCAAATGATTCTGATTCGAAACCAAGAGCAAATAATAAGTAATCGTATGAGATAAGACCATGTTGTTCTAATTCAACAGTTTTATCATCTTTGTTCACTTTTACCACTGCATCTTGGATGAATTTTGTATCACCTTTTACTTGATCTTTAATTGGGAAACAAGCATCGTTAGCTTCAATCGTTCCCGCCGCTACTTCATGTAACCATGTTGCTTCGTAGTGGTAATCATTTTTGTTAATGATTGTAATTTCTGCATCTGGTTTTGCTTTTTGAAGATTACGTAAAGTACGGAGACCGCCGTAACCTGCACCTAAAATGACAATTTTCTTCTTCGCCACTGTAAATCACTCTTTTCATATAATTATATTTGTGTAGATGTCGTTCACACTAAAAAAACACATTTCCATTACCAATTCTATCGGTTTTTACATATCTTTTCAAGCCTTTGAGAATAATTAATTCATTTAATGGTCACATTTCATTTTTTATCAAAATCAAAATTCGCCTATCCTTACTTTTTTTTATGGTATTATATGTAGAAAGTGATTATTTTTTCGAATCATATTATTAAAATGGGGGTATTTACGTTGACGGATTTACATGAAGAACTATATGATATTACAATTATCGGCGGTGGACCCGCTGGTTTATTTTCAGCATTTTATGGTGGTTTAAGAAGCGCTAAAGTTAAAATAATCGAGACGCTCCCCACTTTGGGTGGTCAACTTTCAATGCTTTATCCTGAAAAATTCATCTATGATGTGGCAGGATTTCCTAAGATAAAAGCTCAAGAATTAGCAGATAGATTAATTGAACAAGCAGAGTCCTTTAAACCGACCATTTGTTTAGAAGAAGAGGTTTTAGAACTTAATCATACCGATGACGGTTGTGTCCAACTTGTGACAAATAAAGGTGTGCATTTATCGAAAACAGTCATTATAACAGCCGGAAACGGCGCGTTTGAACCACGTCGTGTTGATATCGAAAACGCATCTCTTTTAGAAGGTCAACACGTGCATTACTATATTAAAGATATGAACCGTTTTGCGGGGAAAAACGTTGCGATATGTGGCGGCGGTGATTCTGCTGTTGACTGGGCGTTAATGTTAGAACCGATTGCGCAATCCGTTTCATTAATTCATCGACGTGATGCCTTTCGTGCACACGAAAGCAGTGTGCAAAGATTACGAGATTCATCAGTTAAGTTGATTACGCCTTATGTACCCACAGACTTAACAATTGCCGATGCGGGACATCTTACAAGCGTCCTTTTGAAAAAAATGAAGTCAGGCGAAGAATCAGCTGTTGAGATTGATGATTTTATCGTCAACTATGGTTTTATTTCAACGCTTGGCCCCATTAAGACATGGGAGTTAGAATTGGAAAAAAACACAATCGTTGTCAACTCTCGTATGGAAACAAATCGTAAGGGGATTTATGCGGTGGGTGATGTTTGTACCTATCCTGGTAAAGTTGCTTTAATTGCTACTGGACTTGGTGAAGCGCCTACTGCAGTAAACAATGCCATGAATTATATCAACCCAAAAACACGTGTACAACCGATGCATTCAACAAGCATGTTCGGTCAATAGCATAATGCGTGTAGCCTTCTTTTTTCAGATTGAACGACATAAGTTTTCATAAGCGTTTTACCATTTTCAGATGATGATAGTGGCTCATAACTAGCAAATCCGCCAAAGTTCAGGCGGGTTTTTTTGTAGTCACTTGGTAAGTGTAATATAGCAATCTAAAACGCTCCCATCATAATAGCACGTTAGATTTTTTTCTAACGTCTACTATAATCGGAGCGTTTCACTAACAACCAGATGATGTCATTATTTTATTTTTTAACTTGGAATTTAAAGAACAATGAATATTTGGGTTGTTTCTTAACTGACTCTTCAATGCTAGCAAAATACAGCCCTTTCAATCTCATATCAGCCTCTTTACTTGAATCCAAAATCGCTCCTGCTGCTTCAATTTCTTCGATTTTTCTAATACTATACTACTCTCTATTGTATCAAGATGAACGACCTGACTTTTGTATATTTCTCACTTTTTCACAAGCAAATTAGCAAAAAAAAAACCTTTGGTTGATCCATTTTTCTGAATCAAACAAAAAGTTTTTTAATGTTACTCTTGATAATAGACGGTTATACCCGTCTGTTTTTCTGTTTAGTTTCGCCGATAAAGGTTAAACAAGAACCTGCTAAAATGATACAAATACCAACAATTGTATTTTTAGTAATTACTTCGTTTAAAATTAAAAGCGCAAGTAGCGGGGCTAAACCTGGCTTAAT
>NZ_JAFYUW010000172.1:0-4982 GCF_017549435.1 Brochothrix sp. | reverse complement strand
TAAAATGGCGAATGCCAATATACTTTTTTTCATGAATACCTCCTACTAATAAAAGAAAAGCACTCAATTATAATGAGCGCTTTTTTTATTGCTTCTATAATTATCTAACATGATTTTCTGTATAAGACTGTAGTAATTTTTTTCTTGCGGAGTCATTATATATCTTTACTTCAAACTTAACATAAACATTACGAGCATCTTTAGAAACATACTTTCTTGTGGTCCAGTATTTTTTTTTCATCGTATAATTAGATTTCTGTGTTGCCTCAGCCGTTGCAACTCCAGCCAAAAACTTACTTTTGGCTCTTACAGATAGTACTGCCATAATACCTGCCACGAAAACGCTAGACTTAGATTTTATATTTTCAGTAGTGACATTATCTCCATTATAAGTTGAAACATATTTCCAATTCATAGGAACTCCTACAGGTAAATTAACTCTCGTGCTAAATTCTGGTGATTTAGCGAACTCCCCGCTATTTAAAATGAGCGGTTCGTAGAGGTAAGGAATATTTTCTTCGACGATATTTTCCTCATAAGTTAAGTTTGATTCCGATTCGTTTTTTTCAATATTTAATTCATTTGGATCAATACTATCTGCCAAAACAGTAGTAGTAGAAACTGAAACTAGCGATAAAACAATTAATAAACTAAAAAAACCGATGCAGTTTTAATAAAAATATTACATTCTTCCACCGATTTTCCGGAAATTACAAAATATTCTGTCTTTTCGACATGTGAATAATACTATATATATCTATATATGTCAATAGTAGCTTTGCGTATATTTTTTTTAGAAACAGGTATTATATACCTACTCTGTAAGTGATGAATTTAAATTTAGAGTTCTTTATGTAAAGGCTATAATATCTATTTAGAAACAACAACGTTAGTAAGTGAGTTGTTTAAATCATTTTTTTAGTCAAATTGAAAATGTGCAATCAATTTCATGATCGTGACAACGACACCCATGTTTAAAGGGGTTCTAATTAGTAGATCAGGGGAACTATGGATACTTAGATATATAATTATCTTAGTTAATAAGTTACGCACTTTTATCAGATTAGAATTAGAAGGAATGAAAAAACCGAAACTAGTTGAAATTGATTTAGATAAAATTTTTACTAATCCCAGAACTGACAAATGTTATTTACGGTAATAAAGAAGTTAATTGTAAAGCACTCAGAATGAATAAATCTATATTGTTGACATTTAGATGTGAAACAGTCAAAAATGTTATTTTTAGTCAGTTGATACTTATAGATATTCTTATTTTGTGAAGTAATATTATTTTTTCGAGTTTCTCTCAGCGATATAACCGAGTAATAATAACATGAAACTGATTTGCATAATCGCTAAACTTAAACGACCGAGCCAACCTGGGATAATATTTTCAATGCCAATGAAAATGTGTAGAATTGGAAGTATCGAAGTGAAAATCAGTAAATATAACGTGTTTTTCAAAATTTCATCCTCCTAGGGATAATTATTTGTTGAAAATCAAAGTCATTAAAATAATTATAAATCTGAAAACAAGACGTAACATGATAAATTATTATTAAAATTAAATAAAGGATATAGAAACTATTTAATTATCGATGATGATTTAAATGTGACAAGTAATATGAATGTTAAAATTTTGAGAGGATAATTAGTCACTCAAAATGTGTGTTATTGGTAAGTGTAGCATAAAAAAGCGAGCTGCCTTCAAAACGCCTGTCATATATTTTTGATACCCATATGGTTTTAATCTATTGAAACGCATTGAAATTTCTAAGCAATAGAAACACCTATATAACACTGTTTTTTCGGTGTTTATTTGTGCTTATTTAATCACCCTATGGTAAACTGTAAAGGTAGCGTAACATTAAATAGAGGTGAGTACAATGGAAGATTGGGATGGATTTTTAGCGCCATATCAACAAACTGTGGCAGAATTGAAAATGAAATTAAAAGGTATTCGTACGCAATTTAAATTAGAGGGGAAACATTCTCCAATTGAATTTGTTACAGGACGTGTCAAACCAATTGAAAGCATCGTAGATAAAGCCTTGAAAAAACACATTTCAATCACACGATTTGCCGAAGAGGTCACGGATATTGCTGGTTGTCGTGTTATGTGTCAATTTGTAGAGGATATCGTTATTGTTGTTGAGCATTTACGAAAACGTAATGACTTTAGAATATTAGAAGAGCGTGACTACATTTCAAATAAAAAACCAAGTGGTTATCGCTCATATCATTTAGTGATAGAGTACCCTGTGCAAACAATCAATGGCGAAAAGAAAGTCATTGCCGAAATTCAAATCAGAACATTGGCTATGAATTTTTGGGCAACAATTGAACATTCACTCAGTTATAAATATCGCGATGAGTTTCCAGAAGATATTAAAGCGCGTTTGCAACGAGCATCAGAAGCGGCTTTTCAATTAGATGAAGAGATGTCTCATATTCGTGATGAAATCCATGAAGCACAAACTTATATACAAAAACAACAAAGTCAGCATAAAACAACTATCCATACTAAAAAGAGGTGATACAGGTGAAATATGCCATTCGAACACGACATGATCTTATGTCCCAAGAAATTCGCAATCATTTAAAAGAACGTTTTGATACACTGGGGCTGAGTGAAGATAACACTGAACCGGATATCGTTGTAACAATCGGAGGCGATGGTACCCTGTTAGATGCTTTTCATCATTATGTTGATCGCTTAGATATGACAGCTTTTGTAGGCATTCATACAGGTCATCTGGGCTTTTATGCAGACTGGTTACCTCATGAAATTAATGCTTTAGCTGAAGGCATTGCACATGGGAAATATAGCATTGAGACCTATCCGTTAATTGAAGTTAGAATGAGTAAACTAAATGCTGAACCTCAAAAATATTTAGTGCTTAATGAGGCGACGTTTCGCTTAGCATCAGGAACATTAGCTGTGGATGTGTACTTACAAAATGAATTATTTGAATGTTTTAGAGGCGATGGTTTATGTGTTTCTACGCCAACAGGTTCTACGGCTTATAACCGTTCACTTGGTGGTGCAATTATTCATCCAACAATAGAAGTGATGCAACTAACAGAGATGGCATCAATTAACAATCGCGTTTTTAGAACAATTGGTTCACCTTTAATTTTACCGAAGGATCAAACAATTAAGTTGATACCTACAGGTGCAAAAAAATGTATTTTAACAATTGATCACCATACTGAATTACATGAAGATGTCACGCGTTTAGATTATGAATTATCAGGAAAAAAAGTGCAATTTGCGCGCTTAAAGGCATCAACTTTCTGGAATCGTGTGCACAACTCATTTATTAACTAATAGATAGAAGGAACGAAGAAAATGAAATTAAGATGGACGGCTCTTGCCGAAGAAAATGGATTACTTCTCAGAACTTTTTTGAGTCATCATCATGTATCTAAACGATTACTTGCAGCTATTAAATTTAGCGGTGGTGAAATTCGTGTGAATAACCATGTGGAAAATGTAAGATATAAAATCGTAACAGGTGATATTGTCACTGTTCAAACACCAATAGAGCAAGAAAACGAGTCATTAATACCTGAAATTGGGCCTTTAAAAGTGATTTATGAAGATGATTTTTTATTGATAGTTGATAAACCAGCAGGCGTTGCATCAATTACTGCGCAGTATCATCCAACCAAAACAATGGCGAATTTTATAAAAGGCCATTACTACTCTAAAGGTGAAAATCAAGCTATTCATATCGTCTCTCGTTTAGATAAAGATACATCAGGTATTATGCTTATTGCTAAGGATCGATACAGTCATGCAAGACTTAGTGAATTACATCAGCAAGGATTGGTTAAACGTAGTTACCGTGCTTTTGCAAAAGGAAGAATTGAGACGAAAAGCCCGATTATAGAACCAATTGGACGCCAAGATGGTAGCATCATGGTGCGTGAAGTGCGTTCAGATGGGAAGTATGCCGAGACACACTTTGAAGTGTTAGAACGACACAAAGAGTGGACGGATGTAGCTGTAGAATTAAAAACGGGGCGTACACATCAAATACGTGTGCATTTTCAACATATTGGGCATACCTTAATGGGTGATGATATGTATCTTGGTGATATGAGTGAAATTCAACGCCAAGCACTGCATAGTGAAAAATTAACTTTAATCCATCCGTTTACTGATGAAGAAATGTCTTTTCATTGTGAAGTGCCAGCTGATATGCAAGCGATGCTCGATAGATTATAAAAAAATAAAGAAACGCATGATATTTAGAGAACTATCATGTAAAATAATAAGAGAACTTATTTCATTAGGAGGCTATTATGCATTTAAACTTTGAAAATAAAACATATTTAATTATGGGTGTTGCTAATAAACGCAGCATCGCATGGGGAATTGCCCAAGAACTTAATAAAGCAGGAGCTAAATTAATTTTTTCATATTCAAAAGAACGTTCAGCAAAAGGATTGGTAAAATTAGCAGCAGACTTATCGGATTTAAATAAAGAAGCACCGATGGTGAAATGTGATGTTACAAGCGACGAAGATATCACAACAGCAGTGACTGAGTTAAAAGAAAAAGTGGGTACTTTAAACGGTATCGTTCATTCAGTAGCGTTTGCTAATAAAGACTTTTTAGGTGATGATTATTCTGCAGTTGATCGTGCGAGCTTTGCTCAAGCGTTGGATATCAGTGCCTACTCGTTTACAGCAATCATTCGTGCTGCGAAGTTAGCAGACTTACTTGCTGAAAATGCAAGCTTACTAACGTTAACATATCTAGGTGGCGAACGCGTTATCCAAAATTACAACTTAATGGGTGTAGCAAAAGCTGCATTAGAATCGTCTGTTCGATACTTAGCAAGTGAATACGGACCAACAGGCGTTCGTGTGAATGCGATTTCAGCAGGACCTATTCGTACATTATCAGCACGTGGCGTTGGAAACTTTAGTGAGTCACAAAAAATGGTTGAAGAACGCGCACCATTACGTCG
>NZ_JAFYUW010000171.1:0-17384 GCF_017549435.1 Brochothrix sp. | reverse complement strand
TTTGCACCACTGACTAACACTCCACCATCCGTTTGTTTATAAGCGATAAATAGATACAACTTTTCTTTTTGTGGCAAGCGATCATGTTCAAATAACATTAACTTATCACCTTCGCGACTAATACCACCGGACTTTATAATTTTTTCCTCTCTCTTTAATTTTCCTTTTAAATTATGTAAGATGTCCACTTGGTAAACAGTGGAGGGAAAGTTTTCTTCATCGTATTCAACCTCACCCCTCGTTTTTACCTTAGCAACAAACACATAATCTGCTTGCTTTACTACTGCTTGCTCATCTGCCATATCAATTGCATAAACAGCGTGTAACGGTTCAATTGGCAAATCTTCTTGATCTAAAACCGTTGTTTGACAACCTGCCAAAAAAAGCACATTTATAACGATAGCTAATACATAAATAAACTTTGATTTCATCTTAGATTGTGGCTCCATTGCTCCCGTCACTCCTCTCTAATATTTCCGATAAGCTGCATTGTAAGATGCTTTATCATTGCCACTTAAAGTTATGCGTGATGTAACATATGAAAAGATAACATCTTCTTTAGTGTTATGAGCTAAACCCAACGCATGACCTAATTCATGTATCATCACATTACGTCTTTGGTTTAAGGTCAATTTTTTCATATTATATCTGTTAAACTTCATGGTACCTCGAGAGGATGTTACAGCTACAATAGGTTCCTTTTTGGAATAATCCGATAAACGCGCATCCGCAGTTACTTTAGCCGTTTTTTTTCTAATAACACCCTTCTTATATTTGTTCCAGACTCCCACACCAAAATTAAATTCTTTTTGGTAGCTGGTTTTTCCATCCCAATTAAGCTGTTTCTTTTTATTAACTAAATTCCAGCTAATTAATTTCACTTTAGCCGCTGATGCATTTTGTGGTGCTACTAAAATAATACTCATTAAAACCATTATAATAAGTGTTACTCGAAAACTTAATCTCCAATACTTCTTCAAAATATACCACTCCTTTCATCTACAGAACAACTCACTGTATGAAACTAAAATAGTATATCCTCCCACTAACCCCTGTTCTTTTATACCCTCTAACAGTGAAAAAAGAACACTTCCCCATTATTTGTAGTGATGTTTAGTTACTTTTAACTTTTCAAAACAAAAAAAACAGAATGGATTACTCCATTCTGTTCAGTCTTATGACACTGCCTTAATCGTCTTTCGACTAAGTTTTCTACAGCTTATTCAGTTACTTAGAGATATTTTGCGATTACTTCATCCAACTCTTCTTTTGGACGGTAACCAATAATTGTTTCTTTTACTTCATTGTTTTGTTTCACTAATAAAGTTGGAATACTCATGATACCAAACTCTTTAGATGTATCAGGATTATCATCAACATTAACTTTGACAATTTTCACTTTATCGCCAAGTTCTTCACTGATTTCATCTAACACTGGCGCAACCATACGACAAGGTCCACACCAAGGTGCCCAAAAATCAACTAAAACTAAACCTTCTTTTGTTTCTTCTACAAATGTTGCATCTGATACTTCATAAACGTTACTCATATATATTGCCTCCCTTTTAAGTATAAAAATAGTACGATTATCTCTTTATAAACACAAGTGATAATCTCTCCTTTATTGACCTAGTATAGCATCGTTAGTTTCAAGACGTCTATTTTTTTGCTTACTTTAAAACAGCAACTGTCATACCGTTACCACCTTCATTAGCAGCGCCATAATGATAACTTTTCACAAGGCGATGACCTTTCAAGTAATCTTGTACGCCCTGACGTAATGCCCCTGTCCCTTTACCATGTATGATTGATACTTGTGCATAACCTGCGAGCAAAGCTTCGTCTAAGTACTTATCAAGCTGATGTACTGCATCCTCATAACGTTGACCTCGTAAGTCTAACTCTGTTTTCACATGGCTATCACGCTTAATCGTTGTTAAAAAGCGTTGTTCTTTTGGTTTCTCAGTTTCAACATAAGTCATATTATTTTCCTTAATTGTGGTTTTCATATGACCGACTTGAACTTGCCAACTCTTCTTATCAATACGATTTAATAATTCACCTTTTTGTCCTAAAGATTCAATTCGAACCGTATCACCAGGAGCAAATTCATGATTCACTTTTTTAGGTTTTACAATCGGACCTTTTTTCAAGGTTTTAGGACGTGCCTCTGATAGTTGATGACGGCGTTCAATTAATTCGTGATCCTTAAGATTACTCCGCTGTTGTTGTTGCATCTCACGCAATTCTTTAATAATTTTGTCTGCTGTTTCTTCAGCATTTAAAATGACAGCATTTGCCTTCGAATTTGCATGCTCTAACAAACGATTTTTATTGACCTCATACTCAGCCAAAGCCTCTTCAAGTTCACGTTTTAAAACGCTCGCTTCTTGAACTGTTTCCACAGCTTCTTCAAAACGGACTTCTGCTTGTTGACGCATATCTTCTAACTCGGCAATCATGTTATTTAAATCTGCGCTATCTTCATCAACAAGCCCACGTGCATTTTCAATAACATCGTCCGGCAAACCTAAACGTTGTGAGATATCAAAGGCATTACTTCGACCTGGAATACCAATTTGCAAACGATACGTCGGTCGGAGTGTTTCCACATCAAATTCAACGGATGCATTCATCGTATAGTTACGGTTATAAGCAAACGCTTTTAATTCAGGATAATGTGTCGTTGCCATAATTTGTGCACCTGTTTGGTTCATTGCATCAAGAATTGAAATTGCTAATGCGGCACCTTCTTGTGGATCGGTTCCAGCTCCCAATTCATCAAATAAGACTAAACTTTTTTCATCAACTTCTTTAAAGATTTGTACAATATTGGTCATGTGTGAAGAAAACGTTGATAATGATTGCTCAATCGACTGTTCATCACCAATATCAGCAAAAATTCGTGAATAAATAGGCAACTCAGAATTAACTTCTGCCGGAATTTGTAAACCAGATTGTGCCATCATTGCTAATAAACCTAATGTTTTTAAAGTGATTGTTTTACCACCGGTATTAGGACCCGTAATAATTAACGCATTAAAATCGCCACCAACATAAATATCATTTGGTACGATATCATCAGGATTAATGAGCGGATGACGTGCTTGTATTAAGTTAACACGTAGTTCGTCATTCATAATGGGTGTGACAGCAGACATATTTTTACCTAAGCGCGCTTTGGCAAATGTAAAATCAAAAAAACCAAGCTGTTTTGTATTTTCAGAAATATCCGCTGAATAGGGTTCAACCGCTGCAGATAGTTCTTTTAAAATACGTGCCACTTCATGACGTTCTTTTACTTGTAGTTCACGTCGTTCATTGTTAAGCTCAACAACAGCTTGTGGCTCGATGAAAAGCGTTTGACCTGATGCTGATTGATCATGCACAATACCGCCAAATTGACTCTTATACTCAATTTTAACGGGGATGACATAACGGTCATTACGAATGGTAATAATACTATCTGATAACATCTTACTTGCGGATTTAGAACGCACGATTCCTTCTAGTTTTTCACGAACATTTCCTTCTGAACGTACTAAAGCTCCTCGGATTGCTCGCAAATCGAGACTAGCACTATCCGTTACATAACCCGTTTCATCAATTGCATCCAGCACTTGTTTTTCAATGTCTTCCAACGGTACTAAGGTTTCTGCTAAGGCTGTTAACGCAGGCATATCAATACCACCTGCTTCAAACTGCATAATAAATTGTTTGAATAAACGGGCAACTTGTAAGTTACGAGCCACTTGATACAGTTCTATACCGTTTAAATCCGCCCCAATTTCCAGACGTTTAAGTGCCATTCCCACATCATGTATGCCCGCTAAAGGAGCCTCACCACGCAGGCGTAAAACCTTTGCAGCTTCATCCGTTTGTGCTAAACGCTCCTGTACAGTTTCAATATCTGTCGCAGGTTTTAACGTGCGGATATATTTTTCACCTAAGCTTGAAACCACTTGTTCAATCAAGCTTTGTTTAATTTTTTCAAATTCTAAAACAACTTCTACTTTCTTATTCATTTTCTCACCTTCCATTACAATACATTAAATTATTTTCGACTGAATCATCCAGTGATAAAAATAATCTGATAAAATGGGCGTTTTCATAATGACCCACTGTGCGACATCTGACTTGTTGTATGCATTTTGAATCATCTCATTTGGAAATAAGAGTATGAGATAAAGTCCCATAAAAATAACTGCATAATGAATAACAAATCCTAGTACTCCACCAATCAAGCCGTTTAATTGCTTTAATACCGGCAGGTTGGCAATTGAATTAATCATTCTAATAATCGTTTTAACAACAATTGAACTAATAATAAACAATATTAAAAATGCAATCACATTGTAAAATACAAGTTCACTATTTAAAAAGGATAACGCTGATTCTTTATCAACATTAAACTTTATAAAGTCCAAATGACGTGCAAAGGGACGGTAATACATATACGATATGATTAAAACAACAATGAGCCCTATAAAATTAAGGATGTACAATACCGCACCGCGCTTCATTCCAACGACAACTCCGAAAAAAAGCAACAGGGCTATAATAATATTCAGTACCATTGACCTCTTCCTTTCTGGATAGCTATTTAAAATAACTCTCTTTACATTATACCAGTCCCAGCTCACATCTCATAAGCTTAATGTTTAAACTCAGCATAATTTAAGTCTTTTTCATTTTTTTAAAAACTTTTTTTATTTTTCACTTTACATATCAAAGGATAGAAGCTATACTATTGTAAGTAAGGAACAATAAATTAAATTTAAAGGGGTTTTCATTATGTCAAACACATTTTTAAATGCTATTCAAAACCGTCGTTCAATCTATGCATTGGATGCAAACACTACATTGAGCAACGCTCAAATTACTGAAACAATTCAAACAGCTATTGCTCATGCACCTTCTGCTTTTAACTCTCAAACAACAAAAGCTGTTGTTTTATACGGTGAAGAAAGCACTAAATTATGGAACCTCGTATTAGACGCACTTCGTAAAGTAACACCTGAAGCTGCTTTTGCTGATACTGAAGCTAAAATCAATTCTTTTGATGCTGGCGTTGGTACTGTATTATTCTTTGAAGATACAAGCATTGTTAAAGGTTTACAAGAAGCATTTGCACTTTATGCTGACAACTTCCCTATCTGGTCAGAACAAGCTGCTGGAATTTCACAATTCTCAGTATGGACTGCACTTGCTCAAGAAAACGTTGGTGCTTCTTTACAACACTATAGCAACCTTATCGAAGCTCAAGTTGCTGAAGCATGGAACATTCCAGCTGAATGGAAATTAACAGCTCAAATGCCTTTTGGTAACATTGCAGCTCCTGCTGGCGAAAAAGAATTCGCTCCAATTGCTGACCGTGTAAAAGTTTACGGTGAATAATTAACAGCTTCTTTGATATAAAACCCCTGTAGCTAAAAACGCTACAGGGGTTTTTTTATCATTTAAATTGAGCGTTTAACGAATCTCTGCTCCAATTGCTTCCAAAGCAACGACAATCTTATCGTAAGATGCGCTTACTTCTTCGTCTGTCAATGTACGACTTGGATCAAAGTAAGTCAAATTGTAGGCCATTGATTTTTTATCGTTACCGATTTTATCATTAACAAAGACATCAAATAAGACGATGTGCTTCAATAGACCTCCTGCATTTTCTTTAATAATATCTTCTAAAGTAGCATTTGTTACTTCATTGTTAACCAATACAGCAATATCACGTTGGCTAGCAGGGAAACGTGGCATTTCATGGTAATTTTTCTCCACTTTATCAGCTGCTAATAAAGCTTGCAAGTTAAGTTCAAACACATATGTTTCTGGCAAGTCTAAACGCGCAGCTTCTGATGGATGTAATTGTCCTAAATAACCTACTTCTTCTGTACCAAGATAAATAGCTGCTGCACGACCTGGGTGAAGTTCTGCCTTTTTAGTTGCTTCAAAACGAAGGGGTGCGACTAATCCTAATGTGCTTACAACCGCTTCAATCATCCCTTTTACATCGAAGAAATCGACGGGACGGGCAATTTTTTGCCAAGGTGTTGATTCCCATAAACCTGTTACAGCACCTGCTAAATGTTCTTCTTCCGTTGGACGATCCGTTTCATTGCCATAAAAAACACGGGCAATTTCATAGAAAGCAACATTGCTTTGACGACGGGCAACGTTATATGCGACAACATCTAATAATCCCGCAGCCAAGCTTGTACGCAAGTGTGAATGTTCTTCACTCATTGGCATTGCTAATTTTGTTAAATGTGTTTCTTTCAGTGCTAAGTAACCCGCTTTGGCTTCTGTTTCTAAGCCATAAGTGATTGCTTGGTAAAAACCATTCCCTTCAAGTAATTGACGGATTTCACGTGTTTTTTGTTGACGGTAATTTAATTTACCAGGAGTTGCTTCACCTTTTGGTAATGTGCTTGGTAAATTATCATAACCATAAATACGCCCAACTTCTTCCAATAAGTCTGCTTCAATCGAAATATCAGGACGACGAGATGGCACAGTTACCATAAAGACGTTACCTTCATGTGTCGTTTCAAATTGTAAGCGGTCAAATGCTTCAGCAACATCTGTAACTGTCATCGTTGTACCAAGTACATGATTCACACGTTTAACATCTAGTGGTAATGTCACTTCAAATGGTTCGCGGTGATCGATTGTTAATGGCTCTGCTAAAATTGTTGCATCCGCTAACTCAACTAACAATGCCAACGCATGTTGACGAGCTTGTTCAGCAACAAAATAATCCATCCCTTTTTCAAAACGCATACTTGCTTCACTACGAATACCGACAGCTTTAGCAGATAAACGTGTCACAGTTGGCTGGAACAATGCTGTTTCAAGCGCCACACGAGTTGTTTTGGCAGTGACTTCACTAGCAAGACCACCCATAATACCTGCTATGGCAATTGGTGTGTCATTGCTTGTAATCACAAGGTTTTTTTCTGATAACGTGCGTTCAACACTATCTAATGTTGTAAAAGCTTCATCTGCTTTTGCACGGCGAACAGAAACATCTTTGCCCGCTAATGTATCAAAATCAAATGCATGTAAGGGTTGGCCATATGTTAATAAGATGTAGTTAGTAATATCGACAACATTATTATGTGGACGAATACCTGCTTTCATCAATTTCCCTTGTAACCATAATGGTGATTCTTTGATTACGACATTTTCAGCAATTGCAATGCTGTAATAAGGTGTATCCACCGTATTTTCAACATTTAAAGCTAACAAGTCAGCAGTTTGTTGTGTCGAAACATTCGTAACTTCTGGCACTGTTAATACTGGTTTTTCAGCTATAATTGCTCCGACTTCGTAAGCAACGCCACGCATACTCAATGCATCAGAACGGTTTGGAGTAATTCCTAATTCTAAAATCGGATCATTTAATCCTAATAATTCGAGCACATCTGTACCCGGTGTTTGTTTTTCAGTGAACACATAGATACCTTCTACAAATGCTTTAGGCACAACTTTACCATCGATACCAAGCTCTTGTAAGGCACAAATCATACCATTAGAGACTTCGCCACGTAATTTAGCTTTTTTAATTTTAATACCACCTGGTAAACGAGCACCTGGTAAGGCTACGATAACATCTTGTCCCACTGCAACATTAGGTGCGCCACAGACGATTTCTGCTAGCTCTTCTTCGCCAACGTTAACAGTGAGCTTATGCAATTTTTCAGCATTAGGATGTTGTTCACATGTTACAACATGACCTACAACAACTTTTTTAATACCATCTGCGTAGTTAAACACATCTTCCACTTCGATCCCCGTACGCGAAATCACTTCGCCTAATGCTTTTGCCTCTTGATTTAAGTTTGGTAAGTATTCTTGCAACCATTTATATGATACAAACATATTATTTCCTCCTTAATCTTTCACTTTGAATTGTTCTAAAAAGCGGACATCGTTCGTGTAGAAGTGACGGATATCATCAACGCCGTATTTTAACATTGCAATACGATCAGGTCCCATACCAAATGCAAAACCACCGTATAATGATGAATCAATTCCAGCCATCTCTAAGACGTTGGGATGTACCATTCCTGCTCCGAGAACTTCAATCCAGCCTGTACCTTTACATACGTTACAGCCTGACCCACCACATTTGAAACATGAGATATCCATTTCAACAGAAGGTTCAGTGAATGGGAAGAAACTTGGACGCAAACGAATTTCGCGCTCTTCACCAAACATTTTTTTAGCAAAAGCAGTCAATGTGCCTTTTAAGTCGGACATCGTAATGTGTTTATCGATGACCAAGCCTTCAATTTGAGTAAATTGATGTGAATGTGTAGCATCATCGCTATCACGACGATAAACTTTTCCAGGACAGACAATTTTGATAGGTCCGTTGGCAAAGTCATGTTTCTCCATTGTACGAGCTTGTACAGGCGACGTATGTGTACGCATTAGGACTTCATCAGTAATATAGAATGTGTCCTGCATATCACGTGCTGGATGGTCTTTTGGCAAGTTTAACATTTCAAAGTTATAATGATCTTGCTCCACTTCTGGTCCTTCAACAATTGAATAACCCATTCCGATAAATAAATCTTCAAGTTGTTCTACAACTTGCGTTAAAATATGTGATGAGCCAGTTTTAACTTCACGACTTGGTAAAGTAACATCAATGCTTTCATGAGCCAACTGTTTTTCAATTTTAAGCGCTTCTAAGTCTGAATGTTTTTCATCCATTGCAGTAGTGATTGCTTCACGGACTTCGTTAGCAACTTTCCCCATCAACGGGCGCTCCTCATTAGAAAGTTTACTCATACCTTTCATAATTTCAGTCATTGGGCCTTTTTTACCTAAAAACTTCACGCGTACATCGTTTAATTGCGGTAAATCAATCACTGCTTCAATTGCTTTTACTGCTTCTTCTTTAAGATTCTTCAATTTATCTATACTCATGGTAATCCTCCTTTGAATGTTTGAACCTTTGGACAAAATAAAAAACCTCGTCTCCAAAAAGGGACGAGGTTCATCGCGGTACCACCCTGATAAAAGAGCATAGGCCCTTTCACTTCATTGAGATAACGGCTGTATTACTACAACCGGCCAACTTTACATGTTCGTTAACATGGTCCCGCTGGCGACTCCAGAGTTGAACGGTAAGCTTGCTTCCAATGTGGGCACTCTCAGTCAATGATGCCCTTTCCTGTCATTATTCACAAACGCCTTATGCTCTTTCATAGTCTGACTATTTAGCTATTCTTCCATTATACTGGGTCTATCATTAATTTTCAACTACCTCTTGCGGTGAATCAATCCATTTTTCGGCCCATTCATGAATATCTTTTGTTGCTTTTTGTAAGTCTTTCCCTTTAGGTGTCAAAATATATTCAATTCGAACCGGTGTTTCTGGATAAACTTTTCGCTCAACAATGTCTTTCGCTTCGAGTTCTTTTAAGCGCTCTGCTAAAACACGGTCACTCATATTAGGGATTAACTCTGATATCTCTTTAAAGCGACGACAGTCTCCGTTTAATAACACTTCGACAATTAGACCTGTCCAACGTTTACCTAAAAGTTGAAAAGCTTCTTCAAACTTAGGACATAATACCATTGAAGTTGTCATTATTCTTCACCTCTTTGTTAAGTTTTTCTTTATTATAACACAACACCCATAAAGATAGCCACTATCTAATAAGATACGACTTGTTTTTTGTAAGTTACTTCGAACCCGAACTACCCATCCCACCTGAACGTGTAGTATTTAAGGTTACATCTTCATCCGCTACAAGATATTTCTTAAAAATTCCTTGTGCAATGCGCTCGCCCGCTTCAATTGTTACAGTTTCTTCAGAATGATTCACTAAACAAATACCAATATTGCCATAGTTTCCTTCATTAGCATAATAAGAAGAATCAATAATACCAACTGTATTAGCCATTGTAAGATTTTTCTTAATACCAATCGAAGAACGCACATATATTTCAAGCACTTCATCCGCTAACATATAAGAACAAACATCTGTCCAAAATAAATGTTTTTGTCCAGGTGCAATCGTTGCTGTTTCATTTGAGCTAAAATCATACCCTGCTGAACGGCTGTCTGCACGAACTGGTAACTTGATTGTGACTTCTGGGTATTTACGATTTTGTGTGGGAACTGCTTCAAAGCCTCTTGTTTTCATATTATACCTTCTCTCTGTCATTATGATCTGCTAGATGGTAGGCAAGTATTCCGGTTGCAACTCCTACGTTTAAGGACTCAGCCTTACCATAAATTGGAATATACACTTTTTCATCTAATTTTTCAATGATTTCAGCATTAATACCTTGTGCCTCGTTACCAACAACTAGAGCTACACGCTCTAACGGATCAATTTGATAATGTCGTTTTGCTTCTGCATCAAGCACTGCACCAAAAACAGGTACTTCTTGTTCTTGTAGGGCCGGAATAAATTCTGTTAAATCAACACCTGCAACAACATTGATATGATATAAACTTCCTTGAGTTGCACGTACGACTTTAGGGTTGTAGATATCTCCACTTCCTTTACCCAATACCACCGTATCATAGCCAGCTGCATCTGCCGTACGAATAATCGTACCAATATTACCTGGATCTTGTACTTCATCCATTATTAAAACAAAATTCATCGCATCAATATCAGAATTACTCTCAATCATTTCAATCTCTGCAAATAAACCTTGTGTTGAATTTGTTTCAGCTAAAGCATCCGCTACTTGCGGAGTTACACCGTATTTTGCTAACATATCGACATTCCAATTTGTTGGAATTTTTGTTTCATCACGCACAATCAATGCTTTAATTGTTTGTTTAGCAAGTATCGCTTCTTCGATTAAATGAATCCCCTCTACAAGGTAACTACCGCTTGCTTCGCGACCTTTTTTTGTTGCTAATTTACGCCATTTTTTGATGCGATCATTTTTAATTGATGTAATTCTTTCCATTACTTTCCACGTCCTTTTCCTTCATACAGTGCTTTAATTATAGCACAACTTATTATTTTTATTTATAGCAAATATCAGTTACAATAGAAGGAACAAGAGGTGTTACACAACGAGAATAATGCATAAACGAATAGAGGTGAAGAGATGAACAGTTTATTAGCAATCACGCTACTACTATTCGCAGTCTTTATCTGTTGGGTAGTAATCAAATATTTACAGAGTGATAGTCGTCTGTTATTTGTTGCGTCTCAAAAGAAAGATTGGTTTGCCTATAAAACACGTGATGATGAGATTGTTTTCACTTGGAAAGGTATTCTTTTTACAGCCCGTCATGCACCACCACAAATTCGCGAAAATACTGTGACTTCTTATTATTTTATTACCCCATTTAATTACGAGGAAATTGCTGGTTTTGAAGACAGTGATGTGCGTTTAATGCATGAATTGCTCGAAGAAACTTATCCTAACAGTCAATTTTCTTGGGCAGCCCCATTAGGATTACTAATATCGTAACAAAGTGATGAGCTTTATGAGGACAGTATGGGCGCTAATATCGTAGCGGATTTATTCGCTTTACGAGAGTAGTATGGGACGCAAATTTTCATAGAAAATTGAGTACCACTCCTCATGTTAGATGCTTTAAGAGTACCATTCCTTTGCTAATATCGTAGCGGATTTATTCGCTTTACGAGATTAGTATGGGACGGAGCGCAAGCGAGTACCACTCCTTCTATTAATAACTTAAGAGTACCAATCCTTTTTTACAGCGCACAGTGCTAATATCGTAAAATCACCATCTCTCATACTAATAACTTAAGAGCTCCACGCCTTATACTCAAAAAAACGCTATTACGACACATCACTAATTAATAAGTGAATGTCGTAAAGCGTTTTTTTATTTATCAAACTACAGCCTTGTTGTCAGCAATTTCGAAGATACTCGTTTGCGATCAAAGTAATCGCGACTCATACTTCTACAATCCCTTCATTTCTAAACAGCTTCAGTTATTTTTACATTAATCGTTGGGCGAGTTGTTCCAACTTAACTCCACGTAATTCGCCCCATTCTTTAAGTCGTCCATATGTTATTACAGGAACTTTACGTAATTTAGAAAGATTTTTAGCGTTAACCATTACAGCAATCATCTTCATTTGCTCTTTCCATGTTTCAACCCATTCAATGGTTTCTTCCACATCATGTTCTTTTAAGTAAGCTAAAATTACACCAGCAATTCCAACTGCTTCAGCGCCTAATGCTAAACACTTAATGGCATCTAACGGATGACGCACACCCCCTGAAGCAAAGTAAGGCATATTTACATAGTTGGGTGATTGGATTGCAATTAAAGATTGGGCTGTTGTTTGACCCCAGTCATTGAAGTAATCCCACTTGCCATCACGACGACGAGCATTTTCAATACGTGCAAAATCAGTGCCGCCTTTTCCAGCTAAATCAATAATGTCGACGTTGATATCACGCAAACGCATAATTGTTTTACGTGCTAACCCAAAACCTACTTCTTTGACAATAATCGGGACATCCACTTGCTCTTTAATAGCTGCAATATTATCAAGCCAATGATCGAACTCACGTGATCCTTCTTTCATCACTAATTCTTGTGCCACATTCACATGGATTTGTAATGCATCTGCTTGTAAAATATCAACGGCTTTTTGAGCCTGCTCGGGTGTTAAATCAGCACTAATATTAGCAAACAGTACACCATTCGGATGTTTTTCACGCACAATGGAATACGTTGATGCTAGTTCTGGCTCACGAATCGCTGCATGCATTGAGCCCACAGCCATCATTAAACCTGTTGCTGCTGCTACTTCAGCAAGTTGGCCATTTAATTTTTCCGTATGTGGGCTACCACCAGTCATCGCATTGATATATAACGGTATTTCAAATTCTAAGCCAGCGACTTCCCCTGATAAATCAACGTCTGCTAGGTTAAGCATTGGTACCGCGTCATTGATTAATTCCAATTCATCAAACTGCGATGTCGTTTTTGTTTGATGCTGAGCAACCGCAAAATAAACGTGTTCATCTTTACGGCGTTGACGTTCTATATTTGCATCCATTTTAATTCCCCCTAATCCTTATCAGATAACTTCAGCTTCGCTAACGCCTCTGCTAATGGGTTATTGAAAGGTTCATCCTCTTGTTTTTGTGCTTTCATATATTTTGCCACGTCTCCTTTTGAGACACGACTTTTTTTATTTTTGTCCATTCTTTTATTCATTGCTTCTTGGCTTTCACGATGACCACATACACATGAATACACAGCAGTAGATCCTTTACCACGCAATTGCAATTTTTTCTTACATTCTGGGCAACGTGCATTAGTTGTGCGGACAACGTTTTTCTTAGTATTACATTCTGGATCCTGACAGACTAACATTTTACCATTTTTCGTTTTAATATCCAACATGAATTTACCACAAGTCGGGCATTTGGTTGCTGTCAAATTATCATGTTTATATTTCTTTTCACTCTTTTTAATATCAGTAATAACTTGTTGCGTATAATCTTTCATTTCTTGAATGAATTGTGATTTCGCATATTTCCCTTTTTCAATGCGAGCTAACTTATCTTCCCAATCAGCTGTTAAATCTGGTGTTTTTAATTTTTCTGGTGCTAAATCAAGCAATTGACGTCCTTTAGCTGTTGCACGTAAGCCACCATTAACTTGTTCTACAACGTTTAACGCATATAGCTTTTCAATAATATCAGCACGCGTAGCAACCGTACCAATTCCACCCGTTTCTTTCAACGTTTTTGCCATTTTTGAATCTTCAATTTGGAAGATAGTCGTTGGGTTTTCCATCGCTTTTAACAAAGTTCCTTCATTAAGATAAGCAGGTGGTGACGTGTGACCTTCTGATTGTGCTAGTTTATAAGTTGTATAACGTTCACCTTGCTTAAATGCCAAAGCTTTTGTAACCGTATTTTCTTCATACAATGCTTTAAAACCCAATTGTGTGACGATTTTATGTTTTGCTGTGAATCTTTCATCCTTAATTGTTGCTTCAATCGTTTGCTCTGTATAAACAGTTGCCGGCATTAAAACACTAACAAATTTTTCCACAACTAAATTATAAATAGCAAGTTCACGTGCACCTAATTTCAAATAGTTAGGCGCTTCTTCTGTCGGGATAATGGCATGATGATCCGATACTTTAGCGTTATTTACAAACCCACTGTTTGCCTTAATTGGTTGACGTAACACCGTTTTGATTTGCTCACCAAATTTCGATTTCCGAGCTGCTGTTAAACGTTCTTTTAAGGTTGGTACCACATCTTCCGAAATAAAACGCGAATCTGTCCGTGGATAAGTTAACACCTTGTGTGTTTCATAGAGTGTTTGCATAATTTTCAACGTTTCTTTAGCGGAATACTTAAAACGCTTATAAGCATCTTGTTGTAACGTTGTTAAATCATAGAGTGCCCCAGGAAATTGTTTTTTCTCACTATTTTTAACCGCCGTAATTGTGACTGGCTGGCCTTTAAGTTTTTGAGCAATTTCTTTAACTATTTCAGGGTTTTTGACACTTGATTGTTTGTTTGCATTTAACCATTTGAATGTCGTGCCTTCAATCGCTAAATCAAGACCATAAAAAGGCGTTGATTTAAAACTTTGAATTTGCGTTTGGCGATGCGCAATCATTGCCAATGTTGGTGTTTGTACGCGGCCACATGAAAGTTGGGCATCATATTTTTTAGTTAACGCACGCGTTGCATTAATTCCAACTAACCAATCGGCTTCAGAACGTGCCAATGCGGCTTGATAAAGCGGCTCAAATTCCTTAGCATTACGCAACGTATTAAAGCCTTGTTTGATTGCTTGATTCGTAACTGATGAAATCCATAAACGTTTCAACGTTTTATTTTTAAGCTTACATTTATCTAAAATTAAACGAGCAACGAGCTCTCCTTCACGCCCCGAATCAGTCGCAATAATAATTTCATTAATATCATCGCGTTCAATTAAACGTTTAACTGCATTGAACTGCGCACTTGTTTGTTTGATAACGACTGTTTTCATCTGAGGTGGGATAATTGGTAATACGTTTAAATCCCATTCCTTATATTTATTATCATATTGTTCTGGTTGTGCATTTGTCACTAAATGGCCTAATGCCCATGTCACAACATATTTTGGCCCATCAATATAATTACGATTAGTTTGAGTTGAACCCATTACACGCGCAATATCACGTGCAACAGACGGCTTTTCAGCCAATACTAATGATTTCATAATTTTTCACACCCGCTTCAGTTTTATGTTTTAGCCTTTTTTCAAGCCAAAGTCTTCCCCTATTTTATCATATCCACAGCTATTTCACACGAAAGTCTCGGTTAACAAATGTATTAATACTAAGTATTTCTCAATAGACATGCAAAAAAAATCAATCCCACGATTATACTCTTTACCGTGAGATTGACCCTGTTATTGATATTAACTTCAACGTTTTGATTCACTATTAGCAATTGTTAGTTGTCGAAAAGCAAATACAATTAGTACTAACCCTATTACAAATGTAATTGGTGTACGACTTTCTTCCCCAGTATGCGGCAAGGCTGTTTTTTCTACCTTCGCAACATTATCTACTGTACCTGGATTGGCACTTGATTCTGTGCTCACAGCTATGTTGGAATCTGTACTTGTATCAGTACTCGGTTTGGTACTTGGTTCGGTACTTGGTTCTGTACTTGGCTGGGTACTCGGTTCGGTACTCGGTTCGGTACTCGGTTCGGTACTTGGTTCTGTACTTGGTTCGGTACTTGGTTCTGTACTCGGTTCGGTACTTGGTTCTGTACTTGGTTCGGTACTTGGTTCGGTACTTGGTTCGGTACTCGGTTCTGTACTCGGATCGGTACCTCCGCCACCTTCAGCACCGTATTTTTCCGAATAGCCTAGCACTTATGCGATTCTTCGATGTCAGAGCCATCTACTTTGGAAAATAGTTCTGCGTTATTAGTGTATTGTTCTTTACTAAAATCAGTTTTTGTTTTATATGTAATGTAAATACGTTCATCGGTATCTCTCAATGGAATTTTAAAAGTCTTAGCACCAGTCCATTCAACCTTAACATCTTCATCTATCGTTGCTTCAGCTGTACTTGGACCATAAACGACACGAACTGTATCACTATTTTTCGATCCTAAAAAAGTCAAACCATCGCCTAATGTATCAATTAGATACCCATCGTTTAAAACTTTCTTTTGTTCAAACGTATTAATGTATATCTGCCATGTAAGTGTATCTTTAGGATTTTGATTTCCTAAGTATCTCCCACTTTTCGTGAGCCATGCACCCGATCCAGATCCCACATCTGGTTTGTTAATAATTATATCTTTATTAACTAAACCATTGATTGTTTCAAATGGGATACTATTTTTTTCATCTAATGTGATATTTTTAGCATTAAAATTAGACCAGATATCTAAGTATGCATTGCTGATTCCTTTCTCTACCTCAGCAGTAAAAGTAATTTCAACTAAACCATTTTTTATAGTAGCTGTTCCAAAAACCACACCTTCAGCTGTTTTTAATGCAACATTTTCCATTTCAATATTATCATATCTAATTTCTGATGGGATTGTAAAAACTGCTTTATCCCCAGCAACAATGTTTGAGCCTTTTGGAATTGCAAATTCGTACGAAAGCACAAATTTTTTATCACTTTTTATTTCAGTTAAGATTTCACCATTTTTAGCCGTTGTATCCGATTTGAAATTAACATCCGTTACGATACTGTCAGTGATGTTTTTTGCACTCACACTATAATTTGGATAACTAAAAGCAAATAGTACAATCCCTATCAAAACAAATATCCTTAGCTTAAACATTCAAACTCCCCCTTTTTGGTACTATCTTAAGTTTAATTTAATAGTATCTAAAAAGATATTGAAACGTTTACTTTTTTTAATATTTATTAACTAACATTTTTATAGTTGTCTATGTGATTTTCTGTATATAGTCTATACTTAAGGTGCATGTCAAAAAATTAATGAAATTCATTGAGGTGAGTAGAATTACAAATATAATCCATCAACAATATCAAAAGAGAACTAAACAATTTTTATTGCTAACACTTATGATTACAATTATTACAACTTTAATAAGTTACTTTCTAACTCCAAATCTATCCGAATTAAATCAAAACTTAGATCGAGTTTCAAATGATGCAACTGGTCTATCTAAAGTATTTGTATACGTCGTCAATAACGGACTACATGTGCCTTTACAGATGTTCTTTTTATCATTGATACCGATACCATTCTTATACCTCTGCAATCTAATACTAACAGCCATAATACCTGGTATTCTGTTTGGTATCATGCTACATTTAAGCTTTGCTGAAAGTCTTCCGATTTTTGTTGCTAGCTTACCTCACTCCATTACAGAAATGCTTGCATATTGTATTTT
>NZ_JAFYUW010000170.1:0-30141 GCF_017549435.1 Brochothrix sp. | reverse complement strand
TGGCTAAAGACACTTATAAATGATCCTCGATTATTATTCTTTTTGGATAAGGCTGAGATTGCAGAATTACAACAGCAACTTATCCATGTTGAACCTTTGTTTGATTTAGAAGCGGTGACTTACTATGATCAATTTAACCAAGTAGACTCGCTGGTTGAGCAAAAACAACAACACGCTCATTTTAAACAACTCCTCGCTGCGATAAACGCAAAGCAACCTGTGAAAATTGAGTATCAACGACGTCCGAATATTCCCAGTAAAAAAGCGCTCTTTTTACCTGTTAAACTGGAATATTCACAGAAAAACAATCTCTTTCGCTTACGTGCATGGCGCTTGTTACGCAACAGTCGCTTTGAAGTCACACTGAATCTCAATCGTATGCTTACTGTTCATTCAGCTAAGGCGACACGCAAGTATCTTGAATTACCAATTACAGCACGGCGTAGACAAGCACAGATGACTTGTATTCTTGTTGATAAACGCAAAGCCTTAGAACGCAGCATGCTACATTTTGCTGATTACAATAAAAGTACACAACGTTTAGATGATACGCGCTACCAACTCACAATTCACTATGATCTCGGCGATGAAACAGAACTACTCATTCGCCTACTATCATTTGGACCCTTTATAACCGTTACAAGCCCCACAGAATTTGTAGCTAAAATTAAAGAACGTGTCGACGCGCAAGCACAGCTATTAGATAATTTTTAATAATACCCCCCCTAAAATTAGATTTTTTGGGGGGTTTTGTGCTTTATTTTTCTCATCTACACTACTTGGGAGAGAATCTGCTAATAAGTTGGTAATCAATTTTCTATGGAGTAGTACTCTTTAGTTATTAATACATGGAGTAGTACTCTTTAGTTATTAATACATGGAGTGGTACTCTTTAGTTATTAATACATGGAGTGGTACTCCATTCCCTATGGATTGGTACTCGCTGTCGCTCCGTCCCATACTAATCTCGTAAAGCGAATAAATCCACTACGATATTAGCACCCATACTGTCCTCGTAAGCTCATGTCTTCGTAACGAGACTAATCAAAAGGATTGGTACTCAATTGCCTCCGCAATTTCCGTCCCATACTGTCCTCGTAAGCTCATGTCTTCGCAACGAGGACAGTAAAAAAGACCCCTTGTATAAACAAGGGGTCTCCAAAAGTTGTACCTTTGAACGCGATTAAGCGATTCTTAGCGACGAACTTCTTTGATACGTGCAGCTTTACCACGTAATTCACGTAAGTAGTACAATTTAGCACGACGTACTTTACCGTGACGTTTAACTTCTAATTTAGCAATACGTGGAGTGTGTACAGGGAATGTACGCTCAACACCTACGCCGTAAGAAATTTTACGAACAGTGAAAGTTTCGCTGATTCCAGCACCACGACGTTTAATAACCACACCTTCAAAAAGTTGGATACGTTCGCGTGTTCCTTCGACAACTTTCGCGTGTACGATGACAGTGTCACCAGGACGGAAATCCGGTACATCAGTACGCAATTGACCTTTAGTAATTTCATCAAGAATATGCATTTAATTTTCTCCTCCTCAACGGACATTCTTTCGCACTATTGACGCAAAGCGGAATATCGTTAATTGGACTGATTTTTTCAGTCACCATGTAATGTTATCATATTATTAGTTGCCTGACAAGTAGTTATTCTTTATATGTTTGTTTCTTTAGCTTCAAAAAGGTTTTCTGCTTTTAAAAAGGCTCGGTCTTCATCAGTTAATGGATAAACTTCCAATAAATCAGGGCGACGCACTGCTGTACGTCGTAATGATTCCTCATGGCGCCAGCGCTCGATATTAGCATGATGGCCGCTTGTTAAGATACTAGGCACTTCTAACCCACGAAACTCTGCTGGGCGCGTGTAGTGTGGGTGTTCCAGTAAACCAGTTGAAAATGAATCAGTAATAGCAGATTCATCATTACCTAATGCACCTGGTAACAAACGCACCACACTATCCATAATCGCCATTGCACCAACTTCGCCACCTGTTAAGATATAATCACCGATTGAGATTTCATCTGTTACTAGATGCTCGCGAATACGTTCATCATAACCTTCATAATGCCCACAAATCATAATTAATTGTTCTTCTTGTGCAAGTTCTTCCGCTAATTTCTGCGTATAAGGCACACCTGCGGGGTCCAGCAAGATAACGCGGGGTTTTACCTCATCTTTTTTCAAATGCGCTACAGCGTCAAATAATGGCTGTGCCATTAAGAGCATCCCTGCGCCACCACCATAAGGATAATCATCCACATGACCTTGACGATGTGTCGAAAAAGGACGAAAATCAGTCGCCGTTACATCGACCAACTTTTTTTCAATCGCATTTTTGATAATTGATGATTCAGTGACACCTTTAAACATCTCTGGAAATAGCGTAAGGATATCAATTTTCATTAGCTTAACAGCCCTTCTATCACTTCAATCACAATACGTTTTTCAGCAACATCAACTTCTAATACGATTGATGGGATAAATGGAATTAACTGATCTTTCCCTTTGGCATCTTTTACAACCCAGACATCGTTGGCACCTGTTTCTAAAACTTCTTTAACTTCACCAATTTTAGAGCCGTCTTCAGCAAAAACAACGCATCCTAAAATTTCATGGTAGTAATATTCGCCTTCTGGCAATGCTTGTACACGATCTTTTTCAATTTTGAGTTCGCTGTTTTTAAGTTCCTCAGCTAATTTTAAGTTATACACATTTTCCAGTGTAATCAAATCAAAGTTTTTATGTTGACGGTGTGTTAAAATTTTAACTTTCGTCGGTTTTGTTTCACCTGGTTTAAACATTGTTAATTCATTACCCACTTGGAAACGTTCTTCAGCAAAATCGGTCACACTCATCACACGTAATTCACCTTGAACACCGTGCGTATTAACAATCTTACCTACATTCAAATATTCTGTCATTGTGTTTCACCTCGTTCTAATTTCTATTATAATATCGTCTTTAATCACGATTTCTTTATTGGTTTGGATTGACGACCATTGGTCACCCACTTTAATCGGCACCAACGCTTCAACTTCCCGTTCGATAATTTCAGAACCGAGGGGTAATATATTGAGTTGATCGCCTTCATAAACAATGATAGCAAGTTGTTCTTCTCGTTTTTCTATTTCATTAACAAAGTAGGCTGTAATTTTATCTTCTGGTTGTTTAGAAAGGTGAAGCTGTTTCTTCTGTTGAAATTTCAATTGTTCAATTTCCATTTGAAGTTGCTTTTTTTTCAGGTCAAAAGATTCTTGAATATGTTCAAGCGCTTCCGTTGTTAAGACTCGCTTGACTTGGATACGTTGCAAAATATTCATACGAGCACCTCTCTTTAATAAAATAAAAAAACCGCCCACATCATAAATGAATATAAATGATGGGACGGTTTCATTAAATATGATTGCTTAATATCTTATTTAGAGTATTTAGCGTTGTGGAATTTTTCTAAAATTCCTTTTGATGATAATAAAGTACGAACTGTATCAGAAGGTTGCGCACCTTTGCTTAACCATGATAAAACAGATTCTTCATTAATTACAACTGTTTCTGGTTGAGTTAAAGGATTAAATGTCCCAACTGTTTCGATGTAACGACCATCACGTGGTGAACGTGAGTCTGCTACTACGACACGGTAGAAAGGAGATTTACGAGAACCCATACGTTTTAAACGAATCTTAACTGCCATTTGAATAACACCTCCATAATTTGTATCTCACAAGAATTAATATTACCATCAATTCTTCTGGTTGTAAAGTATTTTTTCTTTACATCTTCAAAAAAGTTTAAAATGGCAGTTTAAAATTGCCACCAAGGCCTGCTAAAGGATTCTTTTTACCTTTTTTACCGCCCATTCCACTCATTTGTTTCATCATTTTTTTCATTTCATCAAATTGTTTAACAAGTTTATTCACTTCTTGCACAGGACGTCCACTCCCAGTTGCAATACGGCGACGACGACTTGCATTTAACAACGTTGGATCTGTACGTTCTTTCGTTGTCATTGATTTGATGATTGCTTCGATGTGCGCCATTTGTTTGTCATCAATCGACATGTTTTCGACGCCTTTCATTTTGTTCATACCTGGAATCATTTTTAATAAATCATCTAATGGTCCCATTTGTTTAACTTGTTGCAATTGTTCTAAGAAATCATCGAATGTCATTGAATTATCTTTCATTTTATTCGCTAATTCCATTGCTTTTTCTTCATCAACGTTAGCTTGTGCTTTTTCAATCAAGCTCATAACGTCACCCATACCTAATATACGTGATGCCATACGATCAGGATGGAAAGGTTCTAACGCATCCAGTTTTTCACCCATACCAACGAATTTGATTGGCTTCCCAGTAACAGAGCGGATTGATAATGCTGCCCCACCACGAGTATCCCCGTCTAATTTTGTTAGTACTACACCTGTTAATTCAAGTGTTTCGTTGAAGTTTTGTGCAACATTCACTGCATCTTGACCTGTCATCGCATCGACAACAAGTAAAATATCATCAGGTTTCGCTATTTCTTTCACTTCAACTAATTCAGTCATTAATGCTTCATCAACATGCAGGCGACCTGCTGTATCGATTAAAACGTAATCTAAATGTTCCGCTTTAGCATGTTCAATTGCTTTTTTAGCAATCTCAACGGGACTCACTTGATCTCCCATACTAAATACAGGCATATCCAGTTGTTTCCCTAGTGTTTCAAGTTGTTGAATCGCAGCTGGACGATAAACATCGGCAGCAACTAATAATGGTTTCTTATTGTATTTTTTACGTAATAACGAAGCTAATTTACCTGTCGTCGTTGTTTTACCAGCACCTTGTAAACCAACCATCATTAATACGGTTGGAGGTTGTGTGCTCATTGTGAGCTTGCTTTCTTCTCCACCCATTAAGTCAGTTAGTTCTTCATTAACGATTTTAACGACTTGCTGACCTGGTGTTAAGCTGCTCATGACATCTTGACCAATCGCACGCTCTCCTACTGTTTTAACAAAGTTTTTAACAACTTTAAAGTTAACATCCGCTTCAAGCAATGCAAGGCGTACCTCACGCATCATCTCTTTAACGTCTGCTTCACTAATCTTACCTTTTCCACGCATTCTTTGTATCGTATTCTGTAATCGTTCTGACAATCCTTCAAAAGCCATTGTAGGACCTCCTAATATAAGTTAATTTCATCAAGTTCATTTAATAGAGCAGTTACTTTAGGATCTTCCCACTGATTTTCAGTGATTTGATGCCTTAAACCTGTGACAATATCGTTTTGCTTTTTAAAGACAGCAACAAGCCCCAGTTTCTCTTCATAAGTTTCAAGAATTTTCACCGTTCGTTTAATGTTATCGTAAACCGCTTGGCGTGAGATTTCATACTCTTCAGCGATTTCTCCAAGCGAATAATCATCCTCATAGTACAGCGTCATGTACTCGCTTTGTTTTGCTGTTAGCAAAGGTTGATAAAAGGCGAAAAGCATATTGATACGCGTTGTTTTTTCAAGCATCGATTTCACCTCAATTTTTATGCATACCCCTATTTTACATGTATTTGCCTGTAAAGACAATTACCTTGTCTAAATGAGCGCGTTTAATTTTAAATTGATGTGTAATTAAATTGTCTATGCAAAAAAACGCAGATAGATCTCTGCGTTTTCAAAAGTCATTCTTATCTTTTTCAACTATAACTAAAGTGCTTGGTACCAATCATCCGCCACTGCTTCAAGCCATTCTGGTGTTCCTGCTGTGATGGCAATATGTTCGAACCAACTATCTTTTTTGGCGCCATGCCAATGTTTCACTCCGTCATGCGTTGCAACGACATCCCCTACTTTTAATGATTGTGCGACTTCGCCTTCTTCCTGATACCATCCTTCACCACCTGTCACTAGCAATAGTTGATAGCCGTTACAGTGGATATGCCAATTATTACGGCAACCAGGTTCGAAGCTGACTGTTGCTACACCAACATCAATAGCTTCATCAGCCACCAATGTTTGCAAATAACTTTGTCCTGTAAAATAATGGGCAAATGCCTCGTTTTTTTCTCCAATTGGAAAGATTGTTCCCTGTTTAATTTCTTCAAACTTTGCCATCTTAGCTCCCCCTTTTCATTCTTTAGCTTTGTATTAAATGGCCCCAACAACTTCGTGAGGTAAGTAGGCCCTTTCTAAGTAGCTAATATCTGCTGGGTCTAGCTGTAAATCGATTGCAGGTAAAGCATCTAATAGATGGCTTATTTTTGTTGCACCAATGATAGGAGATACCACTGCTTCTTTTTGAAGCAACCATGCCAATGCAACTTGAGCACGTTTCACATTGTATTTTTCCGCTATTTCTGCCACCCGTTGAACAATTATTTTATCCTGTTCAGCTGTTTTATCATATTTTGATTTTGCCGTTTGATCTTTTAGATAACGCTCTGTTGTTGCTTCCCAATCACGTGTTAATCGCCCCGATGCTAATGGACTATATGGTGTAACCGCCACCCCTTGATCTTCACATAGCGGTAACATTTCACGTTCTTCTTCACGATATAACAAGTTGAGATGATTCTGCATAGAAACAAATTTTGTCCAACCATTTTTTTCAGCAACTTGTTGTGCTTTTGCAAATTGCCAAGCATACATCGCAGAGGCTCCAATATAACGAGCTTTACCAGCTTTTACAATATCATGTAAGGCTTCCATCGTTTCTTCAATGGGTGTCTCATAGTCCCATCTATGAATGATAAACAAATCAACGTAATCCATTTGTAACCGTTCTAAACTTTGGTCTAATTGATAAAATAACGCCTTACGTGATAAACCGCCACTATTAGGGGCATCTTTCATTTTCATGTATGCCTTTGTTGCCACAACAATTTCATCGCGATTGGCATGTTTTTTCAGAGCGTTTCCTAATATCGTTTCACTTGCTCCATACGAATAAATATTTGCAGTATCAAAAAAATTAATGCCTACGTCTAATGCTTTTTTGATAACTTCGGTACTTTCTTCTTCCTCAATGACCCATTCATGGAATCCACTATTAGGATCACCAAATCCCATTGTGCCTAAACATATTTTAGAAACATCCATTCCTGTATTACCAAATTTTACATAGTCCATTGTAATTCCTCCTATTTAATAGATTTATTTATTCATTCATTTCAGCTTCAGTAAGACAACGCAATGCGTTTAAACAGCGCGGATAACCAATATAGGGTATACATTGGGATATCATCGTTACTAAAAATTCCGGGTCATTGCCCAAGCGAATATTTGCTTTAAAATGTGCGATTAACTGTGGCTCGCAGCCTCCTTGTGCTAACAAAAAGCAAGCGGTTAAAAGCTCTCTTTGTTTTAAATCTAAACCAGTTCGAGTGTAGTAGTCACCAAAACAATTTTCAGTTAACCACTGGTTAATATGGCGACTTAATTTTGGTCCTGATTGCGCAAATCCTTTCATCTCTTCGCCAAAAATAGCAATTTGTGCTGCTTCACCATCTGAAAGTCGTGTTTTTTCTGTTACTGTGGCTTGATTAGCAAGTGGTAAAGCAATACCTTTTTCTGTTAAAATGTCATTTGTTGCGATTAAAAAAGGATACACACGACCGATTCCTAAATAAGCAACGGATTGATAAATAATTTCTTTCACAACAATTGGAGACACACCAAAATTTAATGCAGCGGGTAACATCGCCTTATATTCAGCCAAACTTTGACAACCAATCAAAACGGCAAGGATAACCTGCATTCTCGTTTTATTATCGAAATCAGCTTGATTTATAACAGTATCGAATGCAAAGTTATCAAACAATGTAATAAATTCTGGATCCGTTTCTAAAAAACTGGATTGATAGTCGGGAAACATTTTTTCATGATAAGCTTCTGCTGCTTTTGTGATCATCATTTTCTTCCCCCTCTTCTATGATACATTCATTGTAATACTTGGATAATGCCCTATCAATTTGAGTTACTAATCGCTAGTATAAGTATTACTTATACAAAAAAAGCCGCTCATTTATAGAGTGGCATCTTTCTGTAATAACTTTTGTAAAATCAGTGCAAATTCTTCAATATAGTAGTTAGCTGTTCTTTTCATCCAAAACGCACAATAATTTCTGATAATGGGTTGCTCAGTTCTGTATAAGGGAAGTCGCTTAACTCTGCTAGTGACGGGCGCCAATGTTCCGACGCTTTCGATTGGAAGAAAACCTTGATTGGCTGCTACTAACAAGCGGCCAGCCTCTAAATTTTCTGCAAAGATAAAATGACCACTGAAACCAAGTGTATTTTTGTAATACTCCTCTTCGACTGCTTTTTGTTCATTGGCAGCGATTAAAATACATGGTGTATTTTCTAACATTTTCAAGGTCAGTATGTTTGTTTCACTCAATGGATGCCGCTTCGATATCTCAACATACATAGGTGATTTCACCAACTCAAAATTCACGCATTCATCTGAAAAAGCACGACGTTGGTCACTTAAAATAATATCAACACGATCATTTATTATTTCATGGTAAAGTTCTTCGTGCGTCCCATTTATCACACTTAGGGTAATTTCAGGATATATTTCTGAAAACTGCGTAATGGCTTCATGTAGTTCTTGACCACCATACACACGTAAATAACCAATTTTGAGTTCTACTTCCTCATTTGTGCCAATCGTTATGGTTTCTTTGGTCATTTCATCAACTTGTGCAAGAATCATCTTACTCCGTTGATAAAAATGGTTGCCTGCTGGTGTTAATTGAAAACGACGATGCTGCCTTGTTAATAATACAACGCCTAGTGTTTCTTCCAACACTTGAATCTGTTGAGAAACCGCTGATTGCGACACATATAAACGACTCGCAGCTTCTGTAAAACTATTATTTTCAACAACAGCAACAAAATATTTCAATTGATTAAGTAGCAATTTCCCATCTCCTTTTTTATAAGATAATAACTTCGTAGACATGTTATAAAGTCTTGATAATCAACTCTTTATCTCCCCTGCCAAACGTTCTAACTCCGTACGATCAATAATACGATAACCTCGTTTTTCCTTAATAATGATGTTTTTTTCACGCAATTGTTCAAAAGTATGCAACAGATGACGATAACTGCTGCTCAAATATTCTGCTACCTCGGTATGTTTTTCATGATAGAGTCCTTCATTCTCAGTATATAAAATAAAAGCGGCGAGTCGATTAAGCAATGGATAATTTAACCCTTGACCAAAACGTTCTGTCCGATTCAACATTTTTTTTGCTAAATAAACATTTAATTGTTGTAAGAAGCTTATATCTGTTAATAATCGTTCTTTATAGTCGGCTAATGGAATAGCAAGACAAATACAATCGATTTGTGCAACCACATCTTTTGTCCGTTCTTCAACACCAAGCAAACTCAGTTCACCGATTAACTCCCCTTTTTGAACAAAGTGCACGATTAGTTGTTTACCGTCTTCATGTAATAAGTATATTTTTGCTTTCCCTTGTAATAAAATAAATAAGGTTTCTGTTCCTTCATCATGACGAATGATGTGTTGCCCTTTTTCAAATGTTTCAATGTGAGCAATTTCTTCAATTTGAAATGATGTCAAATTACTGACAGGTTGCCATAATTTTTTATAGTGTTGAGCATTACTCAAGCTTATTTTTTTCATTATGCACCTCTAATCTTAGTTTCCTTAAATTTTTTATTCGAAAAATGTGCTATATCTCACATTATTATCTATCGTTTCTTGATATATTACAAGTGAAAGGAATGATGTTCACATGAAAAAAACAGGTTTATTATTTTTATCGTTATTATTTTATACATTAACAGGTTTTGGAATTAGTTTAACTATTGCTGCAAATGTTGGAGTAAGCAGCTTCAATGCTTTAAATTTAAGCTTAGCTGGTCTATTCGCAGTTAAAGTGGGTACAATGACGACGATTGTTAACCTTTGCTTTTTAATGTTATATATTTATCTCACAAAAGCAAAAAAACCGTTGGCCTATTTGATACAAGCCATTGCAGTATTATCACTTGGCTTCGTTATTAATTTTTTCACATACCAAGTATTTGATGCCATTCAGATTACACATTATGCAAGTAAGTTAGGTTTATTTATGTTAGGGTCGATTGTTGCTGGGTTGGGTACAGGTATGGTCTTAAATTTAAAAACGCTTGCTTTCCCGATTGAAAGTGTTTGCGTAGAGATTTCTAATAAACATCCTATCCCTTTTGCAAAATTACGTTATGGTATCGATATTTTCTCAGTAACAATTTCTATTATTATCTCTGTCGCTAGTTCTTTACCCTTTGTCGTAAGAGAAGGTACAATTATTAGCTTAGTGTTACTTACTTTCACAATTTCACTTACTAAAAAAGTTTTTGAAGCTTTTATTGTTAAAAATAACGGGCTATAAAGAAAATTTAACATCCAAAAAGAAGAACTCCATTTTAGAGTTCTTCTTTTTTTGGTTCTATAATTTATAGTGTTAGTGACAAAATATGTCGCTAACACTATTTTTACGCAAAAAATAGAAACATATATAAATTTCCTTTAAAATAAAGTCGCTGAACCAATCCAAAGGAGGAATTATATATGTCTCATACAACTCATTCTATCGCATTTTCTACAGATGAACCAAGTCGTTTACTTTTCCCAGTAGTATCACTAAATACGATATACGTTAAACTTTATAATAAGATGAACCGTCCTCTTCTCTCTTTAAAAATTTGAAATCCACTAAATATCTTCTTAAGATGACATAGTCGTCATACCATTTCAATAAAATAGTATTCACTTCTTGCTCTGTATAGCATCTCCCATCTTTAAAATCATTTGTAATGACTTCTAACAAAACGACTTTCTTTTTTAATTTACGGGGTAATGAAGTGATTTTGTTATTTTTAACATGTCGTTCCAATACTTCTTTTTGCTCTTCACTATAGTCCATTAAAAACCCTCCGTTTCAATTTTTCCATTTAACTTACGCAAACTTGGTAGGGAAATAATGGTCGCAATCAATGCGAACATAATCCAAATCGTTCCTAGATTAATAAGGGTTGTTAACACACCAATAACGATGATGACTACTGCTGTCATACAAGATTCAATGGTGTAAAAAAAAGATATAAGTGTGTTGCGATTAGTATTTTTAGCTGGGATTGTGTTGTGCAATAGTCCTGCTCGAATAATCGCATCTGCTGTCGTGAAACTGACATGCATTAAAAATAATAATACGGAAAGATACACATTAGTTATTACAACACACAATATAATGGCGCACATATTTAATAATAATAATAATTGCAAACTGCTCAGTTTATTTTTAATAACCCTCGCTAATAGCTGAGGAATTCTCGAACCTATTATCCCAAATAAACCCATTCCAACCCATATATAGGCTGTTATTTTAACACCGCCATACTCGTTTCCAAAGTAGAGTTGCCATTGATTACTCGGCGCAACGATTAATAAAATTAACGGTAAAAATGAAATACAGAGTGAAAAATATAATTTATCTGTTCGTAAAAAAGCGTAACCTTCCTTAAACGAAGATACAAAACCACTAAATAAATTGATAGGTTGATTGTCTTGCTGTTGGTGCGAATTGTCCTTGAAAAAAAGACTAATATAAACAATGGTGATTATAAATAAGATAATTCCTGCTAAAAGAGGATAAGAAAGGTTTTTCACCCCTAATATTTTCCCACCGACAAAACCTACTACCATGGATGTTGATGTTAAAAACAAGCTATTTTTACTAAAAATATTTTCAATGTCATATTTTTCGTCGATACTTTTCACTTTATCAATTACCCATGCAGACATTGTTCCTGAGTTAAAAGACTCACTAACCGCTGTTAACAAACCAAAAAGCAACAATATCCACAACTGATGGGATGGTATAAATAATAATCCGAGACCAAAGCCTCTTAATATACAACTGATTAACATCGCTTTTTTTCGACCAAACGTATCGGATATTACCCCTGCTGGTATTTCACTCAACGTACTGAATATCCAAAAAAACGAATTAAAGAGCATAATTGCAGCAATTGTATAGCCAATTGATTGTAAATATAACTCAATACTAGCGGCCCAAATAACGATTCCCGCGCTGTACATAACCGTAATAACATTGAATTTGCGCACTAATTTTATAATATCATTATCCATCTGTCTGTCTCCTTTAAACCATAAAAGTCTTAATTTAATCTTATCATAACTGTTTTTCGAGTGCGCTAATTAGCCCTGCTAAATTTATTGTATAAAAAAAGTAGCAATCTCCTCTGATAACGAAGTTAGCTACTTAATTTTAAAAGTTGAAATTTCTCATTTTAATTCTGTTCATTTATTTCAGACATTTAAGTTAATACTATTTGACGACTCATATCTTTTTAATCCTTGTTTATACGTCACTAAACTCAATAACAGAAACACAGCTGTTGCTATAAATAGCAACAACAGATAATAACTAGAACTATATCTAAGTATTTGTAGTGGAAATATACTAATAATTAGCGATGGAATAATCGTCGATAACACTAATGTCATCGTTGGATTTAATTTTACTTGTGGATAAGTTGCAAACATAATAAGCGCCGAAGTCCCTGTATCTGTGATTGCCTTGGAATTGCCTATAAAAAACGTTAAAGATCCTAAAATGATATAATAACTGGCAATGACTGTTACGACTAATACCACTAAAAGCAACCAATATAGTAGTAGTATAAACAAATATTCTGAGGTTTTTACAAGTGTAACTGACAGCGCAATTAAACCATAAATAATATCACCTAAAGCGACAATAGAAGATTTAGACATTATCATATATAAAAGTGAATTGCGTGGTTTAATCAAATAAATGTCTAATTGACCAGTCGCGATAATAGTAGCAATATTAGGAAGATTACCGGCGATTAACTGTGTTAATCCAAAGGCAACATATACAACAGAATAAACATAAAAGATATCTATTAAACTGAAAATATCTGACTCGAAAATATCAAAAAACATAATCCAATATCCTAAAAAAAACACATTATTTAATAACATAGTTACCACCTGAATATAAAAATTTTTTTTATATTTATAATTACTTCTAAAATTCATTTTAAATAAGTTCAAATAAAACATAGTCAACCTCCATTCATCATGGTTTTTTTTCTCAAGCTTGTATAACATGCTTTGGCAGAAATTATAAAAATCATTAGATAAAGGAGTTGCAGTCCTAAATAAAGAATATTTAACTCTGATAACCCTTGTGTTAATAACTGTGCCGGGAAACCAATTACATATACAAATGGCATCAAAAAGAAAAGTTGTTCGACGTGGTTACTCAGAATCGAAAGCGGAAAAATAATGCCACCAAATATGAATAACAACTTCTCATAAATAAATACATAACCCGAAATTTCTTCTTGTATAAAACTAAACGTGCCAATCATAAATTGCAAACAATAATCGATAATATAACCAATGAGCATTACAAGGAAAAAACAAAGGATTGCTAAAAAACTGATATTTAGTTTAATCCCTAATAGCATAACTAAAACAGCACCTACAATAAAGTTTGTTAGAAGTTTAAATGATGAGTCTCCTAAAGATACAAAAAAATGATAGAGTGCATAACTGTATGGACGTGATGATGTATAAGCAAATGTACCATTTTTAATTTCGTCCGCTATTTTATAAGCAACTGGTGCACGAGACATAAAAAAAGCTTCTGTAATTAATAAATACCAAATAACCTGATTGTATGAATGACCGTTTATTTCTGTTTGACCTTGGTAAACAACAGACCATAAATTAACAAAAATAATCATGATTGTAACCATTAGAAATTGTCTAAACAACATCGCTCTAACATAAATAAGTTGTTCTTTTAGCCCTAAAACAATCATATTAAAATATTTATTTCCTGTCATCGATCACACCTTCTTCAAACAACACTCTCACAATAGCTGTTAAATCTAAAGAGTGTTGATAGTATCTGATGATTTCATATATTTCCAATTTATTAAATACTTCGCTAACTGCAATTTTATCGGTATTTATTTTTATTTTATGTGTATACGCATCACTTTTTTCATGTTGTAATACTTCAATAGGTAATTGAGCTATATCACTTGCTAAAACAATTTCTAACAAAACAATATTCGCAAATTTCTCAGTTAGTGCTATTGTTGTTCCATTGTAAATAATCACTCCTTGATCGATAATAACAACCCGGTTACACAATTTTGCTATATCACTAATATCATGTGTTGTAATCACCATTGTTTTATTATGCACTTTATTATATTCAGACAATAGATTTGTCAAACTATCTTTTGCTATTAAATCCAAACCAATTGTCGGCTCGTCTAAAAAAAGGATACTCGGATTATGCACTAATGAAGCAACAATTTCACATTTCATTCGTTGTCCCAAACTTAATTTCCGCACGGGTCTATCAACAAAAGAATGCAAGTCAAATTGTTGAATTAACTCTGCGACATGTAATTTCAACGCTGCGAGTTTAACGCTATAAACAGATCCCAAGAACATAAACGTTTCTCTAGGTGTCAGGTGATACCATAATTGTGATTTTTGTCCAAAAATACTGCCAATTTGATATGCGATTTCTTTTTGATGCTTCCATGGATTTTTACCATTAATTATTATTTCACCTTGATCAGGATATAAAATACCATTCATCATTTTAATTAACGTCGATTTGCCTGAACCATTCACACCTATGAGTCCGAGCATATCACCTTGTTCAACAGTTAAACTAACATTATTTACGGCGATAATTTTTTTATTTTTCTGCTTAAAAGATTTGGTAACGCTTTCAATTTTTATCATTTCCAAAGAAACCCCTTCTTTCTTTGTTGCAATCTCAAATTTTTCATAAAAATAAGATGATTTAATAACTATTTTTCATTTTAACATCAATAATGTATTCAAAAGTTCATTCAAATTACTTTTAGTATAGCATTAATAAAAGCGATAACTGTTTGTTAGCGTTAACAGAAACCTCTTTGTATACTAACAATTCATTTTTTATAATGTCGCGTTAAGCGATCACCCTTTTTATATGAAAAAAATTGTACTCACTCGATTGAATGTTACTCGCAAGTTATTAAAAAACAAAGCAAAAAAGCTCATCACTGGTATATCAATGATGAGCTTAGTATTAGTATTTTAATCTTTTATTCAGCTTTTTCAGCATCAATCATATCGCCAAACAAGCCGTAGACGAATAGATTTGAATCGAAGACTTGTAAGTCATTCAATTGTTCACCTAATCCTACAAATTTAACGGGTACTTTTAACTCACGACGAATGGCTAAGGCAATCCCACCTTTAGCTGTTCCGTCAAGCTTAGTTAATACGATACCTGTGACATCTGTTGCTTCACCAAAAACCTTCGCTTGTTGTAGACCGTTTTGGCCTGTTGTCGCATCAATTACTTGTAATACCTCTTGTGGTGCATGAGGTACTTCACGTTCAATAACACGGCGCACTTTGCTTAATTCACTCATCAAGTTTACCTTGTTTTGTAAACGACCTGCAGTATCACAAATAAGTACATCAACATGACGTGTTTTAGCTGCTTGCAACGCATCATAAATAACTGATGCCGGATCAGAGCCTTCTTTTTGTTTAACGACTGGTACGCCTACGCGTTCGCCCCAAACTTCAAGTTGCTCAATAGCGCCTGCTCGAAACGTATCACCAGCTGCAAGCATAACTGATTTACCTTCTGCTTTAAGCTTGTGTGCTAATTTACCAATGGTCGTGGTTTTACCAACACCATTAACACCAACGAATAAGATAACATTGAGTCCTTCATTGTTAATGTTCAACTCAGTTTCTGTTTCGCCCGCTTCTTCATATATAGCAACTAATTTTTCTGAAATCACTTCATAAAGCGCACTTGTTTCTTTAATATTACGAAGTTTTACCTCTTCTTTTAATTCTTCAATCAATTCCATAACGGTATTAACACCAATATCAGCCATGATTAAAATTTCTTCTAATTCTTCAAAAAAGTCTTCATCAACCGTACGATAACGTGCCACTAATGAATTAAGTTTGCCTGAAAAACTATCACGTGTTTTTTCTAAACCCGTCTTAAATTTATCCGTCATTTCTGTCGATGAATTTGTCATCTTATCTTTCATGCGTTTAAAAAAGCCCATTTATTTGCCCTCGCTTTATTGTTTTTAAGTGTTAGTTAACACATTTGCTTCTTCCAGACGAACAGATACCAATTTAGATACCCCTGATTCTTGCATTGTTACACCATATAATACATTCGCTGCTTCCATTGTACCTTTACGGTGAGTAATTACAATGAATTGCATTTCTTTTTGGAATGCTTGCATATAGGAACCAAAGCGTAAAACGTTTGCCTCATCTAATGCTGCTTCGACCTCATCAAGAATACAGAATGGTACAGGACGGGTTTCAATGATCGCAAATAACAACGTGATTGCAGTTAAAGCTCGTTCACCACCTGATAATAACATCAAGTTTTGTAACTTTTTACCCGGCGGTTGTGCAACGATATCAACACCTGTATTCAGTAAGTCTTCTGGATCTGTTAATACTAAAGCAGCTTGTCCTCCACCAAACATTTTAGGGAAGATTTTTTCAAACTGATCTTTAATTTGCATAAACGTTGCGTAAAAACGACGAGAAACTTCTTCATCCATCTCACTCATGGTCACGTTTAACGTTTCTTTGGCCGTCAACAAATCTGTCTGTTGTTGCGTCAAGAAATTATAGCGTGTTTGGATACGTTGGAATTCATCGATGGCACCAATGTTGACAGGCCCCAATTCATCAATTGTACGTTTAATCAAACGCACTTTTTTCTTCGCTTCTTCAATTGGCAACGTCAAAGCTGGTCGTTCTAAGGCATCGGTTAAAGTTAATTCATAGTTATCCATCAACGCACTTAAACGATACGTCCGTTCACTTGTGAATCGTTCTAAATTCATCGATGCTTCATTGAATTGTTTCTCATAGGTCGCCACTTCGTTGAGTTGATACTCACGTGTCGAGGCCACTTCGTTAAGCTCAGCTTCTACATCAATACGTTTCGCTTTTAGTGAATCTGATTGCGTTTGGACTTCTGACATTACAGCTTCCAAAGCTACACGAGATGCTTCAAGTTGTTCACTTGAAGATGCATGTTCCGTTTGTTGTGTATGAATAAACGTTAATTTTTCTTGCAGTTGTTCACGACGTTCATTATTCGTTTTTAATGTGGCACGCATTTCTGCTAACTTAGTATTGGCATGTGTTAATTTCTCTTCTGATACCGCTAGCTCTGTTTTTTGTGCTGTTAGATTTTCAACTTGTTCAGCACGTTGTTCATCTGCCATATTTTGATTTTGGGTTGCTTGCTCAATCGCAGTTTCTTGAGAGATTAATGTTTGTGCCATCTCAGCAATTTTTGCTTCGTTTGCTGCCAATCGTTGTGCCAATGAATTATTTTCATCAGTCAATTCTTTCACGTCAAAGTCATAAATATGCATATTTTCATTAATACGTGACATCGCTGCTGTTGTTGATGCAATATCTTCTTCGATACGCTGTACTTCAAAGTTTAGACGTTCACCCTCAACTCTTAGACTATCGCGTGTTTCACGCGTACTTATAACCGTTTGTTTTAAACTGTTCACTTTATCTTCCAGTTGATGGATAACCTCTTCCATCTGTACCAATTGTTTAGCTAAAGTAGCGATCTCATTTTTACGTCCTAATAAAGGCGCTTTGTTTTGTTTCATTGCCCCACCAGTCATTGATCCACCAGGATTTACAACATCCCCTTCAAGTGTCACAATACGAAAACGATGATTTGCTAATTTTGCCAATTGGTTCGCACTAACTAAGGTATCTGCGATAATTACTTGACCTAATAAGTTGCCTAAAATCCCTTGGAAACGTGGCTCAATTGTAACTAAGTCGGCTCCAATTCCTAAAAAGCCATCGTGTTGTTGTAAACGTTGGATGACATCGTTAGGCATTACTCGTGGTTTAATTGTTGTAATAGGCAAGAATGTTGCACGGCCTAGACGGTTTGATTTTAAATAGCCAATACCTGCACGCGCCGTTTGTTCGTCTTCGACAATAATATGTTGCGTACTTGCACCCAGAGCAATATCAATTGCTGTATCGAAGCGTGATGGAATCGTTACTTGTTCAGCAACAGCACCGATCAACCCAGGGAATTGTTGACGTTCTTTTAATAGCATCTTAACGCCTTGATAATAACCTGCGTAATCATTTTCTAAATCAACTAATGTATCATGCTTTGCTTTTGCATGTTGACGCATTTCATAGGCTTTATATAACTGATTGTCTGCGACTGCTGCATCAGCTTCTGTAGCTTTAAGTTTTTGTGTCAGTTGCTCATATTCAGCACGTTTACTCTCTATGTTTGCTGTTTTTTCAGCTAAAAGACGTTGTTTTTCTTGTTGTAAAACATCCGTTTCGGTATGATTTTTGATCACGTTCGCATTTTCACTGCGTAATTTTTCTAAACGTTGTTGATTTTGTTCTTGTTGCTTAATGAAAAAAACATTTTCATTTTTTAAATTCGTTTGCTCATGTCGCACATCGATGTAATCATTTTTCAAACGCTCAATTTTCTCCGGTGTCCATTCTACTTTACCATCCAGATAGTTTTGTAGTTGTTTCACAGATTCACGCATCACTGTTACTTTTTGCAAGAGTACATCGTAACGTTCTTGTTGTGTTTCTTTTTCAGCAGTTGCACTCACAATAATCTCGTTAATTGCTTCGAGTTGTTCAACTACATCAGAATCACTTGCTTGACCATGAAGTGCCCGCTCTTTTAGTACGTCACATTGACCATTAACACGTTCAAGTTCGCGCGCTGTTTCAACTAATTTTTCTTGAATAACATCTGCATCACGTGTCACTTTCGCAAATAAATCTTTTTTCGCTTGCCATTGTTCTAAAAGTGACTGTGCTTGTTTCTTACTATCGATTAACTTAGATTGCCATTGATGTAAAGCGACAGTTGTAGCATCTGCCTCTTTTGTTAGCTCCTGGATTTCATCTGCTAAAACACCAACTTCATACTTCTCTAGTGTTTCTTTTTGAGCAAGATAATCTTTGGCGATAGCTGCCTGAATTTCTAATGGTTCCACCTGATCCTGAAGTTCAAAAAGGATATCTTGCACACGGTTTAGATTGTCTTCAGTTTCGACTAACTTTGTTTCTGCTTGTTTTTTACGTGATTTATATTTTAAAACGCCTGCTGCTTCTTCAAAGATAGAACGACGTTCAGTGGGTTTACTATTAAGAATACTATCTATTTTACCTTGTGACACAATCGAGAACGACTCGCGTCCTAATCCAGAGTCCATAAATAACTCTACGATATCTTTAAGGCGACATGCTTGTTGATTAATTTCAAATTCACTATCACCATTACGATAGACGCGACGTGTGACGCTGACTTCTGTATGATCATCTGGTAAAAAGCCATCTTCATTATCAAATACAAGTGTTACTTCAGCAATATTAATCGCTGCGCGTGAATCACTCCCTGAGAAGATAACATCACTCATTTTGCCTCCACGTAATGCTTTTGCTGATTGTTCACCTAACACCCAACGGATAGCTTCTGTAACATTACTTTTTCCACTTCCATTTGGCCCAACAACAGCCGTAATACCTGGTACAAAATCGATTGCAACTTTATCTGCAAAGGATTTGAAACCATGCATTTCTAAACGTTTTAATTGCATTGCGACTGTTCCCCCTTTAGCTGTTCTTTTCCTGTGACTGATATGATGCTAACGCTGCTTGAGCGGCTGATTGTTCTGCTGTTTTTTTCGTGCGACCCTCACCCATTGATTGCGGTTCGCCATTGACCACTAAACGCACTTGGAAAGCTTTATCATGTGCTGGACCATTTTCAGATAAAATCTCATATGAGATGGAAATATCGCCATCTTTTTGTAACCATTCTTGTAATAAGGTTTTATAATCATTATTTGCTTCAAAAGTGCCATCATCAATTTTCGGAAAAATAACTTTTCCTAAAAATGAGCGTACACAGTCGATGCCTTCACTTAAATACATTGCCCCGATAAATGCTTCAAAAATATCCGCGACTAATGCGTCACGTGTACGTCCGCCAGCATTTTCTTCTCCTCGACCAATACGGAAATAGTCACTGAGGTTTAATTCTTTTGCATAAACGACCAAAGCACCTTCACACACACAAGCTGCTCTTAATTTTGTTAGTTGGCCTTCTGGACGTTCTGGAAAACGATTGAATAAATAATCTGAAACTGTTAGCTCTAATACTGCATCACCAAGAAATTCCAACCGTTCATAATGCTTAGAACCTTTGCTTCGATTTTCATTCACATAAGAAGCATGCGTGAATGCTTGTTCAAGTAATGCCTCTTGTTTAAATGAAATCTGAATACGTTCCTGCAATTCTTTTAATGTTTTCATTTTAATTCTCCTTTTATAAAATGAGTGAGGGATGCCGTTCATCCAATGGACAGAACAACATACCCTCATCATTTTTTATCGTAACTTACGCGTTTTCTTCAATGTATTTTACAGCGTCACCTACTGTAAGGATTTGTTTTGATGCTTCATCAGAAATTTCAGTATCAAATACATCTTCAAATTCCATTACCAATTCAACGATTTCAAGTGAATCAGCTTCCAAGTCATCTTTAAAAGAGGCCTCTTTAGTTACTTTTGATTCATCAACGTCTAAACGATCGATGACGATTTCTTTTACTTTATCAAATATGTTTTCAGACATTATATAATTCACCTCCCTTCAATTATTATAATTGATTCATCCCCATTTAGAAAGGAAATTTTACAAGTTATTCCCACCATTACTTAAATAATAGCCTCTTGACTATCATGTCTAGGTGGTTTTAATCACAGACCGTGACAAAAGTTAATAAAATAGCTCTAAAAGCAATACTGGTATTATATACCAACACGTGAAAAAACTTATGTAATCTCACGGTTCATCACATATCTTCAAGTAGGTATTTATTGATAAATGAAGACAACTTGTTCGTTGACTCGATTACAATGTTTTACCAGGTTGAAGCTGCTTTAGAAGCTATTAAAAGCAGAACAACTTGTATTAATTTTCTAAATGGCTTATTTTAGTTCAAATGTTCTCTAGCACTTCTACCTAAAACAATTGAAAATTTCATACACGTTATAGAAATAGCTATACTAGACCTGAAATTTAAGTTCTGAATAGACAGCCTCTAGAAATCTAAGCTCACTTTATCAAAATTTCAGACGCGCATAAAGTTACAGTGAGACCTGAAATTTAAGTTCTAAATAGACATGGACCAGTCTATCCTAACTTAAATTCCTTAGTCTATCAAACCGTAACTTTTATTGTATTCCAATTTTGATAAAGCAGAATGAGCTTATCTTTCTTTCGGTAACCAGTCTATCTTAACTTAAATTCCTTAGTCTTATAAGTATTGCTATTTTATACATTCCAATTTATCAATGTTTTACCAGGTTGAAGCTGCTTTTACATCGACATTCCGCCATCAACTGATAATGTTTGTCCTGTCATATAAGCACTTGCATCACTTACAAGGAAGGCTACAACGTCAGCAACGTTTTTTGTATTCCCCATTGCGCCTAAAGGAATTTGTGATAACATGCCTGATTTCACTTCTTCTGGTAGTACATCAGTCATATCTGTATCGATAAACCCAGGTGCTACAGCGTTTACACGAATACCACGTGGTGCTAACTCGCGTGCTGCTGTTTTAGTTAAGCCAATCACGCCTGCTTTACTAGCAACATAGTTAGCTTGACCAGCATTACCTGTAATACCTACGACAGATGTCATGTTTACGATTGTTCCTTGACGTTTTTTCATCATTGGACGTGCAGCTGCTTTAAGGCATAAGAATGTGCCTCGTAAGTTAGCATTAATTACATCATCAAATTCTTCGGCTTTCATACGCATTAATAAATTATCTCTCGTAATCCCTGCATTGTTAATTAAGATATCAATGCCTCCGAAAGTATCCAACGTTTCTTTAAAGAGACGTTTTACATCGTCCTCATCAGCAACGTTCGCTTGTACAGCAATTGCTTCTGTGTTGTAATCAGCTTTAATTTTAGCGACTGTTTCATCCGCTGCTTTAACATTACCTGCATAATTAACAACAATTTTAGCACCGAGTGATGCTAATTTATAAGCGATTTCTTGGCCAATACCACGAGAGGCACCTGTTACGATTGCAACTTTATTTGTTAATTCCATTTATTTACCCCCTAAGATAGCAAGTGTTGCTTCTAACGTTTCTAAATCTTGAACGTTATGAACAGTCACTGAACGATCCATTTTTTTCATTAATCCAGCCAATACTTTACCTGGTCCAATTTCAATGATTGTATCCACATCTTGTTCAATCAAATACGCCATTGTATTAATCCATTGTACAGGTGCTGTTAATTGTTGTTCTAATTTCACTTTGAAGTCAGCAGCTAACGTTGTTGGCGTTGCATCGACGTTCGTAATAACGGGTGTTGATGCGTCACTAAACGTCGCTGTTCCCAATAGACTTGCAAAAGCTTCAGCTGCCGGTGCCATTAATTCAGAGTGGAAAGGACCACTCACTTTTAAAGGAATAACACGTTTAACGCCTGCCTCTTTTGCTGCAACTTGTGCGGCTTCAATACCTGTAACTGAACCAGAAATAACAATTTGTCCTGGACAATTTAGGTTAGCTAATTGAACAATTTCACCACTTTGTTGACGTGCTGTTTCTAAAATCGCTTCTAAATCGGCTTCACTTGTACCCATGACTGCTGCCATCGCTCCAGTTGCCGCATCTTCCATCAACTCACCACGTTTATTAACCAATTGTGCGGCTTCTGCACTCGTAAGTACATTCGCTGCAACCAATGCAGAATATTCGCCTAAACTATGTCCTGCAACATAATCAGCTGTGATTCCTGCTTCTTTAACTAATGCTAACAATGCCGAACTTGTTGTTACTAACGCAGGTTGTGCAACACGTGATGCTTTTAAATCCTCATCTGAACCATTTTGAATAATATCTACTAAGTCAAACGGTAATAATGCGTTTGCATCATCAAAGATTTTTTTTGCAATTGGTGAAGCTGCATAAGCATCCATACCCATACCAATAATTTGTGAACCTTGTCCTGGAAAGACAAATGCTAATTTACTCATTTGTAGTTTCCTCCTCTTTTGTTTGTTGTAACGCACTATTTATATTACCAATGATGTTTCCTTCAACCATTTGAATCGCTTGCGTGACTGTGGTTGCTATTGCATGCGCATTTGAAGAACCATGTGCTTTTACTACTGTTCCTGCTAGCCCAAAAAGACAAGCACCGCCATAGTTGCTGTAATCCATCATATCTTTAATTTCATAAATTCCTTTGCGCATTGTTAAAGCGCCTAGTTTACTAAGAGGTGTCGCTGTCATTGCGCCTTTAATCATTTTCATCAAGTTACCAGCTGTGCCCTCAATTGTTTTAAGCACCATGTTCCCTGTAAAACCATCTGTAACGACAACATCAGCAACGCCATTTAACAAATCACGTGCTTCAACATTCCCTACGAAATTAATCACACTGCTAGCGTCAAGAAGTGCAAAGGCATCTTTCGTTAAATCGGTGCCTTTATTATGTTCTGTTCCGATATTAAGCAAGCCCACACGTGGACGCTCAATTTTTTTCACAGCTGACACATAAGCGGAACCCATCATCCCAAATTGCAGAAGGTGTTCTGGTTTCGCATCTGCATTTGCTCCTGCATCAAGTAAAACAAAACCACTACCATCTACTGTTGGAATTGTTGGTGCTAATGCAGGACGTTTAATGCCCTTCATACGCCCAACGACAAATAATCCTGCACTCATTAATGCACCGGTGTTTCCTGCTGAAATACAGGCTTCGGCTTCACCATCTTTAACTGCTTTAGCGGCTAATACCATGGATGCTTGTTTCTTTTTACGAACAGCTTCAACGGGACTATCTGTGCTCTCAATTTTTTCTTCCGTGTGTACGATTTCAACATTGCTTAACTGCTCTAGATAAGGAGCCATTTTAACTTTATCCCCATAAAGTTGAAACGTCACGTGACTGTGTTTTTTTGCGGCTAGCATGACACCCTCTACTGTTGATTGTGGGGCATGATCGCCACCCATTGCATCAATGGCAATTTTCATAAGTCTTTCGTCTCCTTTTGATAGGTCTTCTACTCTTGCGAATCTGCTTCGGGATACATTTCAAACGTGCCTTTTAAGACCACGTGATTGTCCACATAACTTTCCACTTTTACAATTCGAATGGTATGACCAATTGATTTTTCATCAACTTTAACCTTACAAATAACGCGATCTCCTAATTGAGCTGACTTCACAAACTTTACATTTGCTTGTGCCGTCAATGCACTATCGCTGCCCATTACGGCTACTGCTAATGAATTGGCTTGTGCAAACAAATAGTGCCCTCGTGCAATTTTATTTCGTTGAAAAACATGTTCCTCTTCTATTGTAAAGATTGATATTGCGCGTTTATCTAATTCCAAATCAATCACATCACCGATAATATCTTCCAACGGCAATGAACGTACTTCGTTTTGAAATTGACGATTGGCAACATCTTCTACACGTTTACGCAGTTCGGGAATACCAATTTCCATGCGATCAAGACGAATAGTTTGTACACTCACATTAAATTGTGTCGCCAACATATCATCAGTGGTAAATGGATTACGTTCAATCGTTTCAACTAATAAGCGCTGCCGATCTTTTTTCGCATGTTTTCTCATAACTTGTTTTCACTCCTCTTTAGCACTTAGTACTAATAGTCAATAACAATCTCTTACCCATTATACAAAGAAACGTTATAGGTCGCAAGTCTTCTACAGTCGTTTAATCTAATTGTCCCGCTTCTACAGCTAATTGGTGTTCAACTGCGGCGGCAAGTGCTTGATATTCTTTTGTTTTAAAGCGCTTTTCTTTTACAATCGCCATGGCGTCATCGCGTGCAACTTCGAGGACACGATAATCTTCAACTAAATCTGCAACTTTAAATTGCGGGATACCACTTTGTTTATTTCCAAAGAAGTCTCCTGCACCACGAAGTTCTAGGTCACGTTGCGAAATAACAAAACCATCATTTGATTCACACATAATTTGCATACGTTCTTTACCGTTGTCAGTCTTAGGATCAGCCACTAAGTAACAATAAGATTGATAACCACCTCGTCCCACACGTCCACGCAATTGATGTAGTTGACTTAATCCAAAGCGTTCTGCATCGTAGATAATCATCGTGCTAGCATTGGGAACATTGACCCCCACTTCAATAACAGTTGTGGTCACTAACATCTTGATGTCTCCCGCTTCAAAGGCTTGCATAACAGCTTCTTTCTCTGCTGATTTTAACCGACCGTGCATTAAACCAATTGGAATCTTATCCCCAAAGTACTGTTGCATTTGCTGATGTAAATCAAATGCATTTTGTAAATCCATGTTTTCTGATTCTTCTATCAGAGGTGCTACCATATATATTTGACGCCCGCTGGCAATTTCATTCCGCGTAAAAGCCAAGACATCAGGCATTTGCTCATGTTTAAACCATTGTGTCACAATCGGTTTTCGTCCTGCGGGAAGTTCGTTAATTACACTAACATCCATTTCACCAAACGCCGTAATGGCTAACGTTCTTGGAATGGGGGTTGCTGTCATAAACAACACATCTGGTTGTTCCCCTTTTTCACGAAATGCACGACGCTGATTTACACCAAAACGGTGTTGCTCATCTGTGACTACTAAACCTAAGCGATGGTACACAACATCCTCTTGAATAAGCGCATGTGTCCCGATTAATACATCGAGTGAACCGTTGGCTAGTTGTTCATGTAATTGTACACGATCTTTTTTCTTTGTTGAACCCGTCAACAACGCTACTGAGATATTAAATGGTGTTAACAGGCGTGTCAATTCCGCAAAATGTTGTTCAGCTAATATTTCCGTTGGCACCATGAGTGCTGCTTGAAAACCTGCATTAATTGCTGAAAACATCGCGATTGAGGCAACAACTGTTTTTCCAGACCCAACATCGCCTTGAAGTAATCGATTCATGTGAGTGACTGAACGCATATCTCCACAAATTTCATTCACCACACGCTTTTGAGCTCCTGTTAACTCAAATGGTAACGAAGCTATATAACGGCGTAATTCTTGCACATCATATTGGATCGAGATGCCACCACTTTGTTCTTTGTCTCGTTGACGCATCAATTGCATCTTTAATTGAAACAGGAGCAGTTCCTCATAAGTATAACGGCGTCTCGCTTGCAGTAAAACACCTGGATCAGTCGGGTAATGTATCGCTTCATAGGCATCATGGCTATCGATTAACTGATAATGTTGTCGTAATGATTCGGGCAGCAATTCAGGTATCTGTTCATGATAAGCCTCCCAAGTTGTTTTTAACCATTTTTGAAACTGCGATTGTTTTAAGCCTTCTGTCATGTGATAAACGGGTTCTAATTTCTTCTCATCACTTTCAGTTTCACTGCCACTCACTAAGAAATATTTTGATGCAGAAATTGCTTGCCGTGCGCGATCCCACTTGCCGCTGACACGAATTTGCTCACCTACATTCAATTTACTTTTTAGATACGCTTGATTAAAAAAGGTGATTTGTACAACGAGATGATCTACTTTGAGTTTAAAAGTTAAACGATTACGTTTTGGACCAAAATACGCGACCATAGCAGGCGTAACAATTTCACCAATTACATTAACACGTGTATCATGTGCCGCTTGGCTCAAATCAACCGATTCATTATTTTCATACCGAAAAGGGAAATAGCCCAACATATCTGCTACTGTTTCAATATGCAAACGTTCTAATTTTTCCGCTGCACTCGGACCAATACCTTTTACAAATTTAATAGGCGCATTTGCCAAATCCACTTTCATGAGAAACTCCTTTCTAAAAAAAAGGTCCATCACAAACAATTGCGATGGACGATTTCCACTAACTATTAATATCTATTCGACAGAAAATAAGTAAGGATAAACCGCTTGATTACCTTCTTTAATTTCAATTTCAACATCTTCAAATTTATTTTCAATGCGTTCAGCAATTGCTTCTGCATCTTCGATGGTTGCTTCTTCACCTGTGATAATTGTAACTATCTCAGTATCTTCATCAATCATCTGTACCAATGTGTTGAAAGCTGCTTCATCACGCGCTTTTTCAGAAAGAACGATTGTGCCTTCAACAATACCGATAAACTCATCTTTAACAATTTTAACACCTTTAATTTCGGTATCACGAACAGCTGTTGTAATTGAGCCGCTACATACACTCTCAAGCGCTTCGTTCATTTCTGCTTGATTATTTTCAAACGTTTCGTCTGGCATATATGCGAAACAAGCTGCTAAACCTTGTTGAATCGTTTTAGACTTCACCACTGCTATTTGTGTCGTTTCAGACATTTCAACTGCTTGATCTGCTGCCATAATGATATTTTTATTATTAGGTAAAATAATCACATGTTTCGCATTTGCTTGTTCAACTGCACGCAATAAATCGGCTGTGCTCGGGTTCATTGTTTGGCCACCTGATACTATAATATCCACATTTAAACTCTTGAATATTTCATCCAAGCCTGCTCCAGATGATACAGCAATCACTGCTACATCTTTTTTAGGAGTTGCTGCAGGTGCTTTTTTACCTTGCAAGTCAGAATTTTGTTCGCGCATATTATCCACTTTAATCTTAAGCAATGGTCCAAAAGATTGACCATAATCAATGACTTGACCTGGCGTGTTGGAATGAACATGTACTTTCGCTATTTCATCATCTGCAATGACAATCAGTGAATCCCCGTAATCAGCTAATGTGTTACGAAATTGATCTTCATTGAATGCTTTTTCACCAGGATTATTAATTTGGACCATAATTTCAGTACAGTAACCAAATTTGATATCTTCCGGATTCATGTAGTCAGTTACTGCGTTTTCGTGTTCAATTGTTACTAAATTAGATAATGATGTTGGTTGTAACGGTGTCGCTTGCGCTTCACCTTTTAATTCAGCTAAAAACGCTTGATAAACGATTTGTAAACCTTGGCCGCCACTATCAACTACACCAACTTCTTTTAATACTGGCAAGAGGTCTGGCGTGCCCGCTAATGAACGTTCGCCTGCTTCTGTAATGATAGCCATCAGTTCAACAACATCTTCAACACCGTTATTCACAGCCTTAATACCTGCTTCTGCTGATTCACGAGCCACAGTTAGGATTGTTCCCTCTACTGGTTTCATCACGGCCTTGTAGGCTGTTTTAACACCGTTATCAAACGCTTGTGCTAGTCCACTCGCATTAATTTCTTCTTTATCTTCAATTGTTTTAGAAAAACCGCGGAATAATTGTGAAAGAATCACGCCTGAATTTCCTCGTGCTCCCATAAGTAAGCCTTTTGAAAGATGTTTACCAACAATAGCTACTGTTGCGCTTTCATGTTTCAATACTTCCTCTGCACCTGCAGTCAATGTCATACTCATATTTGAGCCTGTATCTCCGTCCGGTACTGGGAAAACATTTAGTGAATCCACATATTCTGCATTCGCTGCAAGCTGTGTTGCGCCTTGCGCAATCATCGCTGCTAACTTATCTCCATTTATCGTCTTTATAACCACTTGTGATTATCCTCCTCTTTAGCCTTTTATTGGCTAATCGATCATCAAACGAACATCTTGAATATAAACATTAATTTCTTCTGCTTGAATATTCAGTTGCTTCGCTAGATTATATTTAATATTTTCTTGAATGTTACGTGCGACTTCAGAAATCTTCACACCGTATGTGACAACGACATAAACATCCACAACATAACCTTTGTCATTTCTGCTTACGACAACGCCTTTTGAATTATTTTCTTTTTTTAACAGGTCAGTAAAACTATCGCGAATATTTTTTTTAGAAGTCATGCCTACTACGCCAACTTGACTTGATGCCACATCGCCAGCTATTGTTGCAATAACTTCATCTGCAATATCAATCTGTCCCAATTTAGTTTCGATTTCAATAGACAATTAAATTCCTCCCTATTTCTTTAGTGCATTACTATCCACTTTATTCTACACTAGTACTGAGTATAAATAAAGTGACTTCTATCAATAAACAGCTGTCAAGTAAAAAAACTTTATAGATAAGTGATTTTGACTTGCAAACGTTAGATATATATGATAAATTAATTAAGTGTGTTAGAACACCGAAATCGTATAGATACTTATACACAACTTTGATTGACGAATTTCATCGCAATCATCATCTTCACGCAAAGGAGGAAATTCTAAAATGGCAAAACAATGTGTAATTACTGGACGTAAAACTTCAACTGGTAACCGTCGTTCTCACGCTTTAAACGCTAACCGTCGTACTTGGAAAGCTAACTTGCAAAAAGTTCGTATTCTTGTTGATGGTAAACCTAAAAAAGTATGGGTTTCAACTCGTGCATTAAAATCAGGTAAAGTTGAACGTGTTTAATTTAACCTAAAAAAACCATCTTCCACTGGAAGATGGTTTTTTATTGTCTATATTTTGAATAAATTAGCTAGACGCACTTTTTCTTATTTGATTAATAATAAATATAAGAGTTTAAGAAAACAATAATTACTACAATATACTAGCCAGCAAAAAAAGAATATTTGTTAGGGATTCTATCTTGGAATTTTGAAAAATGTGTTGCTAACAATCATCACGATAAAAATGATAATAGCTTCTATAAAAAACACCTCGTCAATTAGCCCCCTACTTTTCTACTATATATTAATATACGTATTATTTTTTCTTACCTCACTTATCAAATTTCAGAACAAACAGGTGTATTTCATTCTCGAATTTTTCAATTTTAATTAAAGTAGGTAAAAAGGCACCTTAGATGAATGGTACTCGCTTTCGCTCCGTCCCATACTGTCCTTGTAAGCTCATGACTTCGCAACAATGACAGTAATTTCATAACAAATAAAAAACATTAGACCTGAAATTTAAGTTTGGGAGCAGACATGGAGCAGTCTGCATAAACTAAAATTTCTAGCCTAACGAATGTT
>NZ_JAFYUW010000169.1:0-3218 GCF_017549435.1 Brochothrix sp. | reverse complement strand
TACAATAAAAGATATAATTACTGCTTTAATAAACTTGAATTTCAATCTAATTTTAAATACATACAAAAATATAATAATTAATAAGTATAACAAATTACATCTCCTTTTTAATAATTCTTCCTTTTTTAGACTTTTAATATATTCAACTTGAAATATCATTAATGGTATCTCTATCTTATTAGATCTATTCAAATCAAAAACAACTGTCTCTTCGACTACTTCAAAAAAACCTTATTTATGATAAGCATGTCCATGGATAATTCGGTAACTTCGGTAAATTTGTTCCACTAGCACCAATTTCATTAATTGGTGGGGGTAGGTTAGTTTCCCAAAAGAGATTAATTGATTACTTTTATGTAAGACTTCATCACTTAATCCAAGCGATCCGCCAATAATAAACACGATGCTACTTTTACCACTGATACCGATTTTATCAATTTGTTGCGCCATACCTTCCGAGCTATATTGCGTCCCATTAATTGCTAAAGCAAAGATATAGTCTTGATCTTTCACCTTCGCTAAAATACGTTCGCCTTCTTTTTCTTTTACTTGTATCATTTCAGCTGCACTGAGATTTTCCGGTGCTTTTTCATCAGGAACTTCGACAACATTAAACTTACAATACTTCGTTAAACGCTTCGCATATTCTTCAATTCCTTGTTTTAAATACTTTTCTTTGAGTTTACCCACAGATATGATTGTTATATTCACAGTTTTCCATCCTTTTCCACAGACTTATGCACAGGGTGTTATCCACACAATCCACAACTTTATCCACATTATGTGTGCGAATGTATGTTCCCCACTATATAAACGGCATCCTTTTTACAGTACGCACAAGTTATGCACAGGCTATCTTCTGGTATTTTGTTCATTTCGGGAAATGTTTCTTCCTCATAAATACAGTCATCTAAGATGTAATCAACATGATCAGCGCATGCGTAGTAAAGCTTTTCATTATTTTCGCTCATTTTAAAACCCCCTGACTATTTAAGTATAGTTGATATTATCCACATTTTCAATGAGAGTTATACACAGACGTTGTCAACACTGTTGATAAGTTTTAAAAAAGCAACTTCTGCCTTTTTAAGTTTCGTTTAAGCTTCATTGTTTATAGTGAACTTACTTACAAAAGGAGGTTATTATAATTATGAATTTTATTAAACGTGCTTGGTACAGTATCATCGTCAAACGAGGTCGCACCTTTTTATTAATTGCTGTTTTTTCTGCTATTTTAATTTTTATTTTAGCAGGTTTAACGATTAAAAGTGCTGCCTTACAAGCATCCGAAAATGCTAAAGAAAACATTGGTGCAACCGCAACGCTTTCGATTAACCGTGAAAACATGAGAGAACAACGGGGAAATCAAGACAAGAGTACAACTGAAAAAAACGAATCAGCGACGGAACGTGTCGTAAAATTAACGGATGTTGAGAAAATCGCCCAGTTAGACAATGTGAGTTCTTACAATATTCTTTCTTCAACATCCGCAGGTGCAACGTCCAAATTCACTGCTGTCGAAAGCAGCTCCGATTCCAGTTCTACTACCGATACAAAAGAAGCTGACGGACCTGGTGATGGTGGTGGTCCACAACAAGCTCAGGGTGATTTTGCTATTTCTGGCGTATTATCAACTGCTGCTTTAGAAGCTTTTAGTGACGATGGCAATACAATTATTAGTGGAAAAGCAATTACAGAGGCTGACAAAAACACCAATAACGTTATGATTGAAAGCACACTGGCTGAACAAAACGATTTAAAAGTTGGTGATACCTTTAAGATTACAAATGCAACGGATACATCAGTGACCTATAAAATGATCGTCAAAGGTATCTATGAAACGAGTGAGGTTGCTGATGGTATGGGCATGAATTTCGCCTTTATGGATCCTGTGAATACCATTTATACATCCTATACATTTGCCAATACAATGAAAGGCTCTACTTATAAAAATACAGCTGATTCTGCTACTTACACGCTTGCTCAACCTAAACAACTAACAGCATTCGTCAAACAAGCGAACAAGTTAATTGATACGGATACATTTGAATTACAAACGAATGATTCACTTTATCAACAAATGTTGAAACCGATTAGCAATATTACATCTTTCTCAGAAAATATTGTACTCCTAGTTAGTGTTGCTGGTACGATTATTCTCGCTTTAATTGTAATGTTAACGATTAGAGAACGTAAATACGAAATTGGTGTGTTGTTGGCACTTGGAGAAAATCGCTTTAAAGTGATTGCTCAATTCTTTACTGAGTTGATTTTGGTACTGTCCCTTTCGCTTGTTATTGCAGGGTTTAGTGGTAGTTATGTCGGCAATATTGTGGGCGAACAATTGCTTGCTCAAGAAACAGAAAGTACGACGACGTCTAATACTTCTAAATTTGAAGGTGGCGAACCTAATGGTGGTGGCGGCCCTGGCCAAGGTGGTGAAATGGCTGAAAAAGCGAAACAACCTGACGAAATTAAATCCCTCGATATCACTTTGTCACTTACAGAATTATTGGAGTTGGGAGGATTAGGCTTAGGTATTTGTTTCCTGTCTGTTCTAATTGCTTCTGTCGGTATTATTCGTTTACAACCTAAAAATATATTAACTAGTTGAGGAGAATGTGTATGTTAACAGCAAAAAATATTTCTTATTGGTATAAACAGCAAGATGATTATTTATTTAAAGATGTGAATCTTTCATTTGATAGTGGTAAAACATACGCTATCCTCGGTAGCAGTGGGTCTGGTAAAACAACATTTTTATCCTTATTGTCGGGGATGGATAAGCCAAAGGAAGGCCAGATAGTGTGGGATGACCAAGATATTGCTAAACTGGGTCTTACACGTTACCGTAAAACCGGCGTATCGATTGTATTTCAGGCGTACAACCTACTTCCTTATATGACAGCATTACAAAATGTCACAACGGCTATGTCGATTACACATGCAAAACAAAGTGATGCTAAAAAATATGCGCTTACAATGCTAAAAAGCGTTGGTATCGATGACGTTTTAGCTAAGAAAAATGTCACCAAACTATCGGGTGGTCAACAACAACGTGTTGCGATTGTTCGTGCAATGTGTTGCGATGCTCCGATTATCGTGGCAGATGAACCCACTGGAAATCTCGATCAAGCGATATCAAAAGAAATCATTACAATACTACAAACAATTGCTCGTCAACAAAATAAAACAGTGATTATTGTCACTCATGAGCT
>NZ_JAFYUW010000168.1:0-5466 GCF_017549435.1 Brochothrix sp. | reverse complement strand
TTCGCTAGCTAAAAATTTGTTACTTGTTTGCGTTACGAAATTAATTGGTTAAACTCCGAAGAGTTTAAGCATATAATATGTCTTTTCGTTCATTCAGTTTTCAAAGGTCAATCGCTGTCAAACTCTCGCTGACAACTTCTTAATACTATCACGTTGTGTGCTCTGTGTCAACATTATTTTAAATAATGTTTAGCAGGTGTTTCGCTTGCTATAAGCGTCTCTCACTCAACAAATACTATCATATCAGCTACGCATTTATATGTCAACAGTTTTTCTTAATAAAAAACTTTTTCTCATAAGAAACATTTAAACCGCTTCTAGATAGTGCATATGTTTTTGCGAACTGTTTACTTAGTATATATGATAACCAATACTTTTGGCAACATTTTTATGTGTATTAAATCAAAAAAAAGATAAAACCGCTCAGGAATATAGTCCCCAAGCGGTTTAGCTAATATTTATTTATCTAATCGGGCTTCTAGTTCAGCTTTTTCTGCTTCAAAACCAGGTTTTCCTAAAAGCGCAAACATATTTTTCTTGTACGCTTCAACACCTGGTTGATCGAATGGATTAACTCCTAATAAGTAACCAGAAAGGCCAACTGCTTTTTCAAAGAAGTAAATCAAGTATCCTAAAGAAAATTCATCTAATTTAGGGATTTCTACTACAAAGTTAGGAACATCACCATCAGTATGTGCTAACAAAGTACCTTGGAAAGCTTTTTCATTTACATAATCAACTGTTTTACCAGCAAGGAAGTTCAAACCATCAAGATTTTTTTCATCAGATGGAATATCAATATCAAAGCGTGGTTCTACAACTTTAACGACTGTTTCCATAAGAATACGACGACCTTCTTGAACATATTGACCTAAAGAGTGTAAATCTGTTGAGTAATTTGCTGACGAAGGATAGATACCTTTTTGATCTTTACCTTCACTTTCGCCAAACAATTGTTTCCACCATTCGTTAAAGTATTGCAAGCTTGGTTCATAGTTGATTAACATCTCAACAGTTTTACCTTTGCTGTACAAAACATTACGCGCTACTGCATATTGGTAAGCAATGTTTTCAGAGATTTTCGGACTACGTAAGTCTTCACTTGCTTGACGTGCACCTGCTAAGATAGCATCCGTATCGATTCCAGCTGCTGCAATTGGTAAAAGACCTACTGCTGTTAACACTGAGAATCGGCCACCGATATCATCTGGTACAACAAACGTTTCGTAACCTTCGTTATCAGATTCTGTTTTCAATGCACCTTTTGCTTTATCTGTTGTAGCATAAATACGTGATTTTGCTTCTTCTTTACCATATTTTTCTACTAACAAGTTTTTCAACACGCGGAACGCTAATGCTGGTTCTGTTGTTGTACCTGATTTTGAAATGATGTTAACCGAGAAATCTTTATCTTTAACAAATTCGATTAGATCATGTAAATAGGTAGAGCTAATGCTGTTACCTGCAAAGAATACTTGTGGAGCTTTTCGAACTTCTTTGCTGTCGACGTTGTTAAATGAGCTTTTAATAAATTCAATAGCTGCACGTGCTCCTAAATAAGAACCACCGATACCGACTACGATTAATACTTCTGAATCGCTTTGGATTTTTTTGCTAGCTGCTTGAATACGAGCATATTCTTCTTTATCGTAGTTTGTTGGCAAGTCAATCCAACCTAGTGCGTCGTTACCAACACCTGTACCATTATGTAAATCATTATGGGCAGCTGTTACAGCACTTTGTAGATAGTCCATTTCATGTTGACCGAAAAATTTCAACGCATTTGAATAATCAAATTTAATATGAGTCATTTCGAAACCTCCAGTATTTTTTATTAACATACTAACCTTATACCAATGACGTGCTTTTTTCAATAAAAAAATACTTCAATTGACATTTAATTTACGAATAGTTTGTGACGAATTCTTTCTCGTAATTAACATGTTGTTTTATCAACAACACTAGAGGTGCTATTCGCTAATCCCATCTTTTGGTAAAAAAGCATCAATCCAAATTGGCATTTGTTTTCTTAATGGTTCGAATCCTGCTTTACCCTCTTCGCTATTCTCATGATCTTCCATCGCTCGCAGAGATAAACTCATACGTTTCTTATCTTCTTCCATACTAACGATTTCCACTTTGATTTTCTGACCTACGTGCAAGTAGTCATTTATATCTTTGACAAAACCATGTGTCACTTCGGAAATATGTATCAATCCTTGTGTCTCATCAGGAAATTTAATAAATGCGCCATACTTTTGTATGCCATCCACAGTTCCCTCAACAACGTCACCAACCTTGAACTTAGCCATAATGTGCCTTCTTTCTAATCTGATATATTTTAATTGTTTTAATTATAGCACTTTTAGCCCTTACTAAGCATCTTCTACCTTCTTCAAAATTCAATTAGCTTCTACTATATTATGCGCTTTTATATTTTTATTGGCATTGATATTGATGTACAATTAAAATAGTCCTTAAAAAAACAGAAAGGTGCGATCAATCATGACTGATTTTAATCATTTAATTACTCGTAAAAAGACAAACTCTATAAAATGGGATCAATCCACAGCAATATATGGCACGGATGTCCTCCCTATGTGGGTAGCAGATATGGATTTCGCACCACCGATAGGCGTAACTAAAGCTTTACAATCCGTTGTTGATCACAACATTTACGGCTACTCGTTTGTGCCTGAATCAACTAATAAAGCAATTCAAGCTTGGTTGTTGTCGCATTACCAATGGAAAATCGATTCAACTAGCATCATCTATAACCATAATGTTGTTTCCGGTATTTCGGTCGCTATTGAGGCGCTCACAAATCCAGGCGAGAACGTCCTCATCACACCACCTGTTTATCATCCCTTTAGCGAGGTTCCTTTACTACTCAATAGAAATATTGTGACTTCGCCTTTGAATTACAACAACAATCGTTATGAAATTGATTTCACTGACCTTTCCTTAAAACTAGCGGATCCAAAAACGACCGTATTTTTACTTTGTTCACCACATAACCCTGCTGGACGTATTTGGTCGCAAACTGAACTGGAACACGTCATCGATTTATGTGACCGCCATCAAGTGTCGCTTATATCAGATGAAATCCATGCAGACCTCGCTTTTAAAAAGCATACACCTACCGCTTCTTTGGATTTAAAAACGGTGAAAACCGTCACGTTAATGGCACCTTCAAAAACATTTAATTTAGCAGGGTTAAATGCTGCCTTTATGATTTGTGAGGACCCGCTTTTACAACAACGCTTAGAACAAATCCGCAAACAACGCTCTTATCCATCAATCAATCGTTTTGGAGCTGCTGCTATGGCTGCTGCTTATCAGACTGGGGGCGATTGGTTAGAAGAACTACGTACACACTTAACCGAAATGATCACTCTTTCACACAATCTTTTACAAACACTCTCTTATATAGAAACAACACCACTGGATGCTTCTTATTTATTGTGGATTGATTATCGTAAAACAGGCATCGTAGAAAATGCTGTAATGGCGGAATTAGCAAAACAAGGTGTGGGTGTCACACCGGGTTCTCAATTCGGCATCGAAGGTGATGGTTTTATTCGCGTCAATATCGCCACTTCATCAGTACTTGTAACAGAGGGAATCACTAAAATTGTGGCTGCCTTTAAAGAATTAGGTGTCAAAGAAAAAAGCATTAGCCCTCCTCTTTAAGAGATAGCTAATGCTTCATTATCATACCTATTATTTTACAATTTTGATTGTGTTGATCACAACATCTTCAACAGGACGATCTTGTGCACCTTTTGGTACATCTGAGATAAGATCAACAAGATCCATACCTTCAACTACTTGACCAAAGACTGTATGACGGTAGTCTAACCATGGCGTACCACCATTTTCTTTATACGCATTAACAACTTCTTCCGGGAAGTCTGCATCTTTCATTTGACGTGTCATGTTTTTAGGCACTTCACTTGCTTGAACGATAAAGAATTGACTACCGTTTGTATTAGGTCCAGCATTTGCCATTGATAACGCACCACGGAAATTAAAGAGGTTGCGAGAAAATTCATCTTCAAAAGAGCTTCCCCAGATGCTTTCGCCGCCCATACCAGTTCCTGTTGGGTCGCCACCTTGGAGCATAAAATCTTTAATAACACGGTGGAAAATTAAACCATCGTAGTAACCATTTTCAACGTGAGTTAAAAAGTTTTCTACAGTTTTTGGTGCTTCCTCAGGGAAAAGTTTAATTTTAATTGTACCTTTACTTGTTTCAAACGCAACAAGGCGTTCATTTTCTTGTACTTCAGTTGTTAATTGTGGGAATGACATAATTCAATCTCCTTTATAATTTATTTCACTTTATTTTAACATTGAACAACCTTATAACCAAACGAAAAATTTATAACTGTGGGATAATTTTTTATTCACTGCGCCTAAAAGTAAAGGAACAGCTACACAAATCAGTGACGCTATATTAAAAACAGTTTCATTTCATACTATTACTCGATATAAGATGTAAGGTGACTACTTACCTTAAACATCAATTATTTGTTCGTAAGGTTATCCCTTTTAAGCGTTGCATTTTTCCTAATTTAATATGACAAATATAAATAGAAAGGATTTGCTTTTTATGTCTCAAAAGAAAAAAAATCTATACTTGTTAATGGGTGCCAATTTTCTGGTTTCAATCAGTATGACAATGATTATGCCCTTCTTATCTTTATATATTGAAACCTTCGGTAACTTTTCACAAGATTCTGTCCAACGTTGGTCTGGCTATATTTTTGGCGTGACTTTTCTTGCCGCCTTCCTTGTTTCACCTCTATGGGGGAAAATTGGTGACCGTCATGGCTTCAAACCTATTCTGATTTTCACATCATTAGGCTTATCTATCTCGCTCTTTTTAATGGGCCAAGTAAGTTCAGTGTCACATCTCTTTTTCCTCAGAATATTCATGGGGATTGTAACGGGATTCGTCGGTGTTTCAAATGCTTTTATCGCTAGACAAACACCACGTGAAGAATCCGGTCGCGTGCTTGGTACCTTACAACTAGGTAGTGTTACTGGTATGTTATTTGGTCCTCTAATCGGAGGTTATCTTGCCGATGTATTCGGCTTTCAACAAACATTCTACATAAGCAGTGCTTCGTTACTGGTTGTTTTCTTTCTTGTTGTCTTTGTTTTGAAAGATACTGTGTCACATACTGCTACTTCAAAGAAAAGCGAAAAAGTTCCAAACACAATTTCATACATCCTACATATACGTGTACTGTTAATGATGATGGTCGCAACCAGTATGGTACAAATCGCAAACTTTAGTTTACAACCATTGTTAGCTTTATATGTTAAAGAACTCGCACCGCACACCAATAACATCGCGTTACTCTCAGGGCTCGCATTTTCAGCAACTGGTTTTGGTAACTTAATTATGACGCGACGGTGGGGTATTTTAGGTGATCAACATGGTTATGAAAAAATAAT
>NZ_JAFYUW010000025.1:0-24012 GCF_017549435.1 Brochothrix sp. | reverse complement strand
CGGAGGACTAGCATCAATCAAATTTTGTTAATGAGTACAAAAAAAATTAAATAGGAGGTGTTCAAATGTTTACAGCAGCAATCCTTGGGTTCTTCGCAGTCCCATTCTTCACGTTAATTGGAATTTCAGCATGTTAATCAGAAAATAATACATTCTCAAAATAAGTTAAAAAGGAGTTGAGCATAATGGTAGTAGGACTTTTATTTGCAGCACCGTTACTTTTAGTCGGAGGACTAGCATCAATTAAATTTTGTTAATGAGTACAAAAAAATTAAAAAGGAAGTGTTCAAATGTTTACAGCAGCGATCCTTGGGTTCTTCGCAGTCCCATTCTTCACGTTAATCGGAATTTCAGCATGTTAATCAGAAAATAATACATTCTCAAAATAAGTTGAATAGGAGGTGAGCATAATGGTAGTAGGACTTTTATTTGCAGCACCATTACTTTTAGTCGGTGGATTAGCATCAATTAAATTTTGTTAATCATTATAAAAAAGTTAAAAAGGAGGTGTTCAAATGTTTACAGCAGCGATCCTTGGGTTCTTCGCAGTCCCATTCTTCACATTAATCGGAATTTCAGCATGTTAATTAATAGTTGATCTCTTTAGTACCCCAAAGAAATCCGGACTTTTTATAAGATAGAGTTCATATAAAATAGGGGACTTATAAAAGAGGCAATATAGCATTTATTTGAAGTCTTATATTTCTTAATTTACAAAATATGAGAACAGCATGCTTAATTTGATACTGTTTGACTTTGTACGTTAAAGAAACAACTGATCTAGCATTACCCCCTAATATTAATGTACTTCTATTATATTAACTAAACTTAATTAGACTGTTGATTTTTGATATTTAATCGAAAATCAGCAGTCTATTTTTCATATTACTTTTCAGTAATGACTGGAATCTATTAGGTTGAACAAAAATGTCGCAGCATACATCAAAATACCGACAATTATAAAAATTAGCCCATATTTAGAAAGTTTTGTTTTTGAAAAAAGACTAATGATAATTAGTAAAAGCCCAAAAACACCTACAGTAATTGAAAGAAAAACAATTATTTGACCAATAATATTAGCGATCATTGTATCAAACCCCTTTTAGCTTCAACATTATTTAAGTGACTATGACTTTTTGTACTAGTTGATGAGAAAAACATACGGTTTTTTCATTACTTCTATTACAAGTGTTATTTACTGAAAATGATTTTTTAACTATTGTAGATAGTATAGCAATGTGTAGTATAAAAAGAGATCCAATTGATAACTACTTTTACTTTAGTGTATAATTAAACTAGTCGGATAGTAACTAATTTAGATGAAATGAAATGGGGAATGAAAAGTGAAAAGTTGGATGAAAATAGGTATTATTATTGTTGCTATTTTAGCAGTTGTAGCTATTCCAGTTGTGAGTACTTACAATAGTTTGGTGACTGTACAAAATGATGTCGAAGAACAATGGGCAAACGTTGATTCTAAATTACAACGTCGTTTTGATTTAATTCCTAACCTAGTAAACAGTGTTAAAGGAAGTATGAAACAAGAAAAAGAAGTCTTTGGTCAAATTGCTGAAGCACGTACTCAGTATGGTTCTGCGAAATCAACAAATGAAAAGGTTGAAGCTAGTAATCAGTTAGATAGCGCACTTTCACGTTTGTTAGTAGTCACAGAGAATTATCCTGATTTAAAATCAAATGAAAATGTTACAAAATTAATGGACGAGTTAGCGGGTACAGAAAACCGTATTTCAGTTGAACGTGATCGTTATAATAAAGTCGTTAAAGATTACAATGCCAAAACAAAACGTTTCCCAGGTTCAATTGTTGCGGGAATGTTTGGTTTTGAGAAAATGAAATTCTTCGAAGCGACAGCTGGAGCAGACAAAGCACCAACCGTTGATCTCGACTAATTAAAGTCACTGGGAGGTGTCTCGTTATGCGGAAATTAAACCATCCGCTCTTTTTAGTAAGTATCCTTTTGATAATGTTAACATCATTTGTGACGTTACCAGTCGTTCATGCAGCTGTTAAATATCCTGAACCAACAAAGGCTTTTTATGTATCTGATGAAGCAGGGATTCTAACAACAGATACGACTAAATACATGATTGATGTCAACAAGAATTATGAATCAACCAAAGAAAAACCACAAATTGTGGTAGCAACAGTTGACAGTCTACAAGGTCAAGAGATTAACGATTATGCTGTTAAACTATTTGAAAAATGGAAAATAGGAAATAAAGCAACAGATAATGGAGTGTTGATACTGTTCTCAAAAGGGGATCGTAATATCCACATCGAAGTAGGATACGGGCTCGAAGGTGCGCTCACAGATAGCGGAACAGGTGCCATTTTGGATAACAATATGGCTGCTTTGAAAAGTGATGATTTTGACAAAGCGTTAAAAGGTATCTTTACAGAAGTAGCAGTAAAAGTTAATAAAGAATATGAGTTTAATAACGATACTATTTTTGCTGGTTATGATGTCGATACGAGTGTATCAGAAGATAATTCTTCTGGTTTTGGTGGCGGTATTGGTATTGCTATCCTGTTAATTGTTATCCTACTCGCACTTTTTAGTGGTCGAGGTGGAAAAGGCGGTTCAGGAGGCGGCAATAACGTCGGTACTATTTTATGGATATTATCACTACTCAGTAACAACAACCGTGGTGGTGGTTCAGGAGGCGGCTTCGGCGGCGGATCTGGCGGCGGTTTTGGTGGAGGAGGCTCCTTTGGCGGCGGCGGTTCAAGCGGCGGCGGTGGAAGCAGCCGGAAATTTTAACGTTTATTCTGCAAAAAAAAGAATCATCTGCCATTATAGCGGATGATTCTTTTTATACTATTTTTGTTTTTTAGAGGCTTCAACCTCTAAACGAAGTTTCTCAAAAGCAGCGACTAATAACAATGATTTTTCTTCAAGTGCCTCTTTTGTTTTAGCATCATCCATATAGATAGGTTCACCATAACGAATCGTAACTTTATGGCGTTTAAACCAATCTTTCACATTTTGAGGACCATCGTAATAAGCAGGTACAATCGGTACCTTGGCCATTTTAGCAATTGTAACAGCCCCACGTTTTAATTGGTTGTGAGTGTTTTTACGTGTACCTGAAGGGAAAATACCAAGAACATTACCATCTTTTAACAACTTAACAGGGACTTTAAGTGCGCTTGGTCCAGGGTTTGTACGATTGACGGGAAATGCTTTTAAACCGCGTAAAACTTTACCAAATAATTTGTTATGAAAGAGTTCTTCTTTAGCCATAAAATGAATTTTTATCGGTTTGATTGTTACACCTAAGTACAAAATTTCAAGCCACGATGTGTGAGGTGAAACAAGTACGAATGGTGCAGGAATTACTTTGTCTCTGTTTTGGACAGTATAACGTCCATTAATTACAAGGAGACAAAAAGCAATAATAGATCTTGCAAAATTATAAAACATGATAGGACACTCCTGTCGATTGATTTTCAAAGACTTCTTTATTAATTATAGAGGGTTATCAGCTAATTGAAAAGGGTTTAAGTTAATATTTATTACACAAATGGTCTAATACTAGTGGGAAAACAAACGGAAATAGTACCTTCTAGTATCATTATAGTTAAGGATGTGAGCAAATGATAACCACAGAAAGACTTTTTTTAAGAGAAATGACAACGAAGGATTTCACTGATTTATGTTTAATACTACAGGATGATAAAGTGATGACTGCCTACGAAGGAGCGTTTAACGATACAGAAGTTTCAGACTGGTTAGCAAAACAACAACGCAATTACCGTGATCACGGTATTGGATTATGGGCAGTTATTTTAAAAGAAAATGGACGCTTTATCGGACAATGTGGTTTGACCTGGCAAGAAGTTGAAGGTGAACATTTATTAGAGGTCGGTTACTTATTTAATGCCGACTATTGGCATCAAGGTTTTGCCACTGAAGCTGCAATAGCGTGTAAAAAATATGCTTTTAAAAGATTGGGAGCTGATAAAGTATTTTCAATTATTCGCGATACAAATAGGGCCTCGCAGGCAGTAGCGTTACGCAATCAGATGACACCAATTAAGACGATTATAAAACATTATAGACAAATAGATATGCCTCACACTGTTTATTGTGTAGAAAAGGGAGGGCAATAGCTTTTTTTAGTGTATAATTAGACTATTACAGAGATACAGAAAGGACGAGACAAGAATGAAAATTGTACATACAGCTGATTGGCATCTCGGTAAAATCGTTTCCGGACAATCATTGACTGAGGATCAGGCCTATCAACTGCAACAACTCGTTGAATTGCTTAAGGATGAAGCTGCTGATGTTTTAATGATTGCAGGTGATTTATACGATCGTGCTATTCCACCTTTGGAAGCAGTCGAACTTTTAAATGAGACGTTAGCAACGATTAACTTAGAACTTAAAATTCCGATTGTCGCAATTAGTGGAAATCATGATAGTAGCAATCGTTTAAATTTTGGTAGCAGTTGGTATCAGAAAAATGGTTTTTATTTGACCACTCAAATCAGTCAAATTTTCAAACCTGTTACCATTGGCGATGTGCAATTTTGGTTAATTCCTTTTTTTGAAAATCTCGAAGCGGCTGCCTACTTTGAAGACAGTACCATTCGTACGCAAGAAGCTGCGATGCGACGGATTATTGAACAGATTGAACCACTAATGGATCGCTCTAAACGTCAAATTGCAATGGCACATCTATTCGTAACTGGCGCTGAACCAAGCGAATCAGAACGCCCATTAGCAATGGGGGGTGTTGATGCTGTGAGTGCAAAACTATTTAAAGCATTTGATTATACTGCTCTAGGTCATTTACATCGCCCACATGCTTTAGGAAAAATAACCACAGACACCCTACCTCAAGGGACGGTGAGTTATTCTGGTTCATTATTGAAATATTCTTTTTCCGAAGTAAAGGATCAAAAAAGTGTTCGCATTATCACTGTCCCGCAAAAGGGAGAGTTGCAGATGCGTGAAGTTCCTTTACACCCTCAACGAGACATGCGTCTAGTCAAAGCCGAGATGGCAGCTTTATTAGCTGAACCGACTGCTTTTGGACCTGTGGATGATTATTTACAAATAACACTCACTGATGTGGGGGATGTTTATGAACCGATGCGTCGTTTGAAGGAAGTTTTCCCACACCTTTTACATTTAGAGCGGGCAGCACAAACGGCTATTCATCAACAAGGGCAACAATTCAAAGATTTAAAACAAGCGGATATCCTAACCCTGTTTTCGCAGTTTTTTGAAACAGTTGAGCAACAACCACTTACTGATGTTGATCGTGAGTTTATGCAAAATGTAATTGATGAGAGTAGAAGAGGTGAATAGATGAAACCAATTGAATTGATAATAGAGGCATTTGGACCCTATGCAAAAAAACAGGTGATTGACTTCCGAGAGTTAGCATCCGAACATATCTTTTTAATTACAGGGAAAACAGGTGCAGGGAAATCAACCCTCTTTGATGCGATGAGCTTTGCTTTATATGGCGAAGCCAATGGTGATATGCGCGATTCACAATCACTACGCTCCGATTATGCGGATGCAGATACACCAACAGAAGTAAGCCTTACTTTTGACACTAATGGTGTCAGGTATCGTATTGTTCGACGCCCACAACAATTACTTAATAAAAAACGTGGCTCTGGCCAACGCTTAATTAGCGGGGAAGCCTCGTTATTTAAACTCGAATCAGATACTGAAACAGTACTTGGCGCCAATATACGCGATGTTCAAGAGGCAATGGCAGGGATTATACCTTTAACCGTTACGCAATTTCGTCAAATAATGATGATTCCTCAAAATGAATTCCGTGAATTATTAATGAGCAACAGTAAAGACAAAGAAGAGATTTTACAAAAATTAGCGGATACAGCCATCTACAAAAAAATTCAGGAACAACTCTTTGAAAAACAGCGTGAATCTGAAGAAGTTGTGAAAGTTATCGATCGTCAATTGCAAGGGTTACGTGACGATTACCATGAATTGGCTGCTGCAGATGAAAATTTACAACAACATTCCGATATTATGGCTCATTTAGCAACGTTGAATCAAGCAACTTTAGCAGCTTTAGAAAGTACAGAGATGCAAAAAAACAGCGTTGAACAGCGCCATACAAAAATCCAACAGGAGCTTGCAATTGCACAAACGCTTATTCGTCAATGGGAACAGCGTGAGCAAGTAACGACATCTTTGGCAACATTAGAAGAACAGGCAGAGGAACAGTCTAGACAAAGTCATTTATTGGAACAAGCAACAGCAGCTCAACCGATTATGGCATGGATCAGTGAACAAGAAAAAATTAAAGCTGCCATACTTGAAAAAGAACAGCTGGTTAAAACCGCTGCAGAAGAATTAACGTTGTTAAATAGTACAACAGACCAATTAACAACAACAAAAGCAGAATTGGAAGCAAAACGTGAACAGTACCTCACAACAAAAGCAGAAACAGCAGAATGGCAACGCTATTTGCCTGCCTGGCAACAACTGCAAAGTTTGCAGGAGCAAATGAACACTATTGTCAAAGCTCAAGAAGCCAATAAGGAAAAATTTGATCGTCAAGTTGTGCTATTAGAGACGGATAATCAATTGGTGGTAGAAGCAGAAAAACATGTTGAGCGTGCACAAGGTCAGGAAACACAACGTCTACTTATAACACAACGGATGGAAGAACAACAACGTTGGTTGCAGCTTTATAGTGAAGTGGATGAACTTCTTGATGCTTCGTCACGCGATACAGAGGCAGTGGGTTATCTTGAACAACAACTTGCAAAAGAAGTTGCCAAGAGCGAACGCTTGCAACAAGAGCGCTCGAACATTATTGCAGAGGAACGTCAACAGCTTGTGGCACAAATTGCTTCACAACTACAGGAAGGGGATGCTTGCCCTGTTTGTGGTTCTGAGTCTCATCCTCATATAGCAGAAGCGGCTCATTTGATTGATAGTGAGAAAGCACTTGCGGATATTGAGCAGTTGATGAAGGGTGTTTTGTCACAAATAGAAGAAACAAAAATTCAAATTAGAACTAAACAATTTCAAATAAAACAAACAGCTGGGCATATTGCGGCAAGTTATGAAAAATTGAATGTAACAGCTACAACAGCTTCTGAACAATACGAATGGCATGTTCAAGCTTTGAAAGATGAGCAAGCGGAACTCAGCGCACTTAATTATGTACTAACATACGAAGAAGCGAAGGCAAAGCAACAACGTTTGATTGCTAATTACAACCGTCACCTCGAAGAAAAACAAGCGTTGGAAGTAGCGCTTAAAACGGCAGTTGCCCAAATTAGAGGAATTGCCAGTGACCGTCAGCGATTAGAAGCCGATACACCACCAAGGCCAGATGATTTAAAGGCTGTGATTAAAGCTGTTGAAGAAGCCACTCAGATTATTTCTGCTTTTGAAGCGGAAGAACAAAGTGTATCTGAACGTGTGCAAGCGAACCAAATTCAGCTCACTAAACAAACTGCAGCATTAGATTCAGCTGAAAAGGCACTTCATACAGAGCAAGAACGTTTAACTGAAATGACAAATAGTATCCTTGAAAAACAACGAGCTGCAGGTTTTAATGATCAAGCAAGTTTTGAAGCAGCTTGTTTAGCTTCTGAGGTTTTCTTGGAACTGAAAGAACAAGTCACGGCTTATCAGCAAAAATATGCGCAATTAAAAGAGCAATTAGCAACGTTAGTAGGTGTATTAGACGGACAAACTTACCCTGACATTGCTAGTATTCAAAATAATTTAAACCTTTGTAACGAAGAACGTCACGTTATTGAACAGCGTGTGCGTGTGTATCAACAACAAGCGGGGCAAGAAGAGCAGTTGATCAATGGTTACCGTAAGCAACAGGCTGCGATTGTATCAGCAGAGTCTGTTTATTCACAAGTTAGTTATTTAGCAAATGTGGCCCGTGGTAAAAATGGTTCTAAATTAACGTTTGAGCGTTATGTGCTGACGGCATTTCTTGATTTAATTTTAGAATATGCAAACCCACGTTTACGCACGATGACTGATGGTCGTTATCAACTCCAACGTCAAGCAGAATTAACAAAAGGGAATGCACAGAGCGGTCTTGAACTATCTGTCATTGATGCTTATACGTCTAAAACAAGGCATGTAAAAACACTCTCCGGTGGTGAAAGTTTTAAAGCGTCACTTGCGTTAGCTTTGGCTTTGGCCGATTGTATTCAAGAATTAAGTGGTGGTATGTCTTTAGAGACAATCTTTATTGATGAAGGGTTTGGGACACTTGATCCAGATTCACTTGAACAAGCGATTGATATGTTGCTCGATACACAAGCAAATGGTCGTTTAGTAGGTATCATTTCACATGTACCCGAACTAAAATCACGCATTCACAGCAAATTAGTTATCAATCAAACAGCAAAAGGCTCAACAACGCATTTTAGTTTCAATTAATGCCCTTTTTGTGCTATTCTGTAGAGAGATACAATTGAGTTTTACACTTATGTAGGAAAGGACTTGCATAGTTATGATGAGAAATGCCCAAAAAGAAGATGCAAAACAAATAGCACCTTTACTCTCTGTTATTTTAAGAGATATTGAGTTGCCAGTATTTGCACAATATAAGTCTGATGAAGAACTTAATAATAAAATAATTCCCATTATTGAAGGTGAAGAATCACGTTATAGTTATAAAAACTTTTATGTGTATGAACAAGCAGGTACTATCTTAGGCTTTTTATGTGGTTATTCTGGCAGTGATGCCGCACGTTTAGATGAACCATTTAAGCAGTATAATGCTTCATTTAATCTTCCACCCGACGAGGTGCTTTTCCCGGATGTTGAAACGTTTCCTGGCGAATGGTACATCGATGCGTTAGTTACCTCCTCTGAGGCTCGCGGTAAAGGGATTGGTTCTGCATTGCTGAATTATGCCAATGAAGTGGCAGCCGAAGCGGGTGAAACGCGTATAGGTCTTAATTGTGATCAGCATAATCCTAAAGCAGGTGCCCTATATGAGCGTCTCGGTTTTAAAACAGACGGTACTTTAAAGATTGGCGATCATATGTATAATAGAATGTTTCGAATATTACCATTAAGGGATGATAAATAAATGCTATCAATAACTCATATGCGTCAAGATAAAGAGCATGACATGATTATGGCCACAGTCAAAGATACACGGGTGAGCTATATTGTTTCTGCGTTTCACTTAAATGAAAAAGACCCCACTTATCGTTGTGAATGCCGTGAATACGAATCTGACCCTAAAACAGGATGTGTGCATATCAATAAAGTCATTGACGAACTCGTACAGCAAAAAGTAATTAAACCAAGACCTAAAAATACCACTGTTTCACTGATTAATGATTTTGCCTCGGATTTAGCAGAGGACACTTACCATTACGATTTCGAAAAAACAGAACGTACACCCTATGAGCTGACTTATATGTTGATGCCGCTGTTTGTATCGGAAGCGGATCGTAAAATCGCTATCTCTTTACAGATTGGTAAAGTCGGTCAAACACATTATGTGATAAAAGATATTCGTGCATTTTTAAAAGCTTGGGAAAACGATACCTATTACATAGTTAACCCTCGTCTAACAATCGAATTTAAAGATATTTTGTTTTCGAAGGCACACCAACAAATTTTAACTGATCTAAGTGAGCTAGCAAGAATGGCGCGAATATATGATACGAACGATTGGTCACGTACCTATGCTGAAGAGAAACAATTAACGTTAACGAGTGAAATGATGGTAAGGATACTAAAACAAATGCCGATGCAGTTAGCCTCTTTCACTTATCAAGATGTTAGTTATCCTGTTCAAGGGTTTTATGAGAATACAAAAGTGCCAATCACTTTGAATCATCAATTTGTTGAAGAAGGCATCTCTTTTGATTTTCAAGAATTTGAGCAATTATTACTGTTCGAACAAGAACAACTTGTCTTTTTTGATGGCTCATTTTATCACTTTTCAGAACATACGATTAAGCCGTTCACAATCATTAAAAAGTGGTTGAAAAAAACGGAAGAAACGGTCCATTTTGTTCTGCAAGAAGATTATTCAAACTTCTTTTCTTATATTTTGACAAGTTTAGAAAAAATCACCTTAATTCAGTTGCCAGAATTCGAAGAGATGGAAGTTGTACATCATCCTATTCATACCGTCATTGAAATTGCGGTAATCGATAACGAGCATCGTTTACAAGTCACTCATTATTATAATGACTTTGGTTACGATCCCTTTTTTGATCGTTGGACGCCAGAATTAAGCGGCGAAGCATTATTTATTCGTGATACGTATGCAGAGCATGCTGTTATGCGAATTCTTGAACAAGCCCCCTTACACGTGAAAAAAAATACTGTATTGGTCAGCGCGAAAGCAAGTGAGCGATATGTATTCTATAAATATATCGTGCCTCTGTTAAGAGAGCACGCTGAAATCGTCATGGATGAATCGTTAGAAAATATCATTACAGAAATGCCTGTAGAGACTTATTTTAATGAAGATTCACAAGATGGTTATGTCAATTTCTCAGTGCAATTTAAAGACTTTGAAGGAGATCATTCTAAATCATTAATTGAACATATACTTGAAGGTGAGCTAGTGTATGAAGATGAAGAAGGGCGTTTAATCTCTTTAGAATCAGAAGAAGCATTAGCGCTTCACGCTTTGTTGCGTAAGATGCGAATTAAACCAGCAGATTGGCAACAAAACCAATTACGTTTATCTATCTATCGTGCGTTGCCACTAATGCAAAACCGCGAAACACAAATTCATATTACTGATCAATTACACGACTTGATGATCCTGATGCAATCAGGTGATTGGGACTTAGAAAAAGTCAGTGAAAAACTAACGGGCGGTACGCTACAACCTCATCAAATTGAAGGTTATAGTTGGTTAAGTCTACTTTCTCAGTACGGGTTAAATGGTATTTTAGCGGATGAAATGGGTCTCGGTAAAACAATTCAAACAATTGCTTATATTTGTAGTCTATTAGACAAATACGAGTCCTTTGAACCAACGTTGATTGTTTGTCCATCATCAGTTGTTTACAACTGGCAAAATGAGTGGAGTAAGTTTGCTCCTGAAATTAAAGCTCAAATTATCGATGGTAACAAAGTAAAACGTCAAGAAGCTATCGCTGAAATGAAAGAGAATCAAATTTACATTACAAGTTATGCGATGTTGCGTGAAGATTTACAAGAATATCGTCAACATCATCTGGGTTGTTTTGTACTCGATGAAGCTCAATCATTGAAAAATTCACGTTCACTTATTTCGCAAGCCGCTAAACACGTTAAAGCGAAACATAAAGTCGCGTTAAGTGGTACGCCGATTGAAAATAGAAGTGACGATTTATGGGCGTTATTCCAGATTATTTTACCTGGCTACTTACCAGTCTTAACACAATTTAAAAAATTGCCACCAGCCGAAGTTAAAAAATTAACAGCACCATTTATTTTACGTCGACTGAAACAAGATATTCTCTCAGATTTGCCTAGTTTGAATGAAACGAATTTATCGATTGATTTAAACTCTGAGCAAAAACGAATCTACATGCAAGTTATTAATAGTTTGCGCGTATCGCTTGAAGAAGATAAAAGCGAGCCACAACAACGAATGCAGATATTAGCAGCGTTGACTCGTTTACGCCAAATTTGTGATGACCCACGATTGATTTTAGAAGATTATCAAGGAGGCTCGGCGAAGTTAGATGAACTGTTACGAATAGTGACTGAAACTGCCGCTGAAGATAAACAGATGCTGATCTTTTCACAATTTGCTTCAATGCTACCACTGATTGGACAAGAACTTGAAAAATTAGGCATTCCTTATTTCCTATTAGATGGAAAAACAAACGCTTCAAAACGAATGGAAATGGCAACGGCATTCAACAATAGTGAACGTACCGTCTTTCTAATTTCGCTTAAAGCCGGAGGAACGGGACTTAACTTAACCGGTGCATCACGCGTTATCCTCTATGATTTATGGTGGAATCCCGCAGTTGAACAACAAGCAGCAGCGCGTGCGCATCGAATTGGTCAAACAAAAGATGTAGACGTGGTTCGAATTATCTCGAAAGGTACGATTGAAGAAAATATTCGTGATTTACAACAATCAAAACTATCATTAGTTGATCAAATCCTACCATCGAATGAACAAAAAGCAAATATAAACATTAATGAGTTAAAACAATTACTTTTTAATACCGATAAATTATCATGATAGGAGAGTTGCTCATGACACTTATGAAAAGGGTTGTGCGCGCTTTTGGATTTCTCTTGTTTACAGTTGTGTTTGTTACGTTACTCTTCGGAAGTTTCTGGCAATCACAAGCAATAAAAATCAAAGGTCACATTCCTAAACAATATATTGAAACATATAAAGCCGCTGGAAAAGAGTACAACATCGATTGGCAGCTACTAGCAGCAGTACATCGGGTTGAAACGAACTTCTCGCGTTCAAAATCAATGGTATCAAATGCTGGAGCAATTGGACCCATGCAGTTTTTACCATTAACTTGGGTAGGATGGAACTATCCAGGTAAAAATAACGAAGTCACAGAGAAAGACCTGACAGATGTTAAAATAATCGCTAAATATGGCGGTTATGGTGTTGATGGAGACGGTGATGGTATCGCTGATCCAATGAATGCCGTGGATGCTATTTATAGTACAGCAAACTATCTGAATAAAACAAAAGCCAGCATCGATCGTAAACATCTAAAAAAAGCGATCTTTGATTATAACCACTCTGACATCTATGTCCGTGACATTTTATACTATCAAGACATCTATAAGGAATTGTATAAGTAACTGCTGTTATCGTAGCGGATTTATCCGCTTTACGAGAGTAGTATGGGTGCTGACATTGTAGCGAAGAAATGAGCTTACAAGGACAGTATGGGACGCAGCGACAGCGAGTACCAATCCTCCAAGCAGTTGAGTACCAATCCTTTGCTAATATCGTAGCGGATTTATCCGCTTTACGAGAACAGTATGGGTGCTGACATTGTAGCGAAGTTATGAACTTGCGAAAGTAGCATGTGTGCTGACATTGTTGCGAAGAAATGACCTTACAAGAACAGTATGGGTGCTGACATTGTTGCGAAGTTATGACCTTACAAGAACAGTATGGGTGCTGACATTGTGGCGAAGAAATGAGCTTACAAGTACAGTATGGGACGCAGCGACAGCGAGTACCAATCCTTCAAGCAATTGAGTACCATTCCTTATGTTGGAATCTTTATCGTATTATTCTATCTAAGCAACTACCTTTCGGTAGTTGCTTTTTTGTCGATTCTTAATAGGGGAGAGAGATCTACGTTTAAAAACTCAATTTTATCAATTTTGAATAAAAAAACAGCTGCAGAGGACTGTTAATGTTTATGAAATATTTATTCCGCAGTTGCTTCCCTTTTTTAGTGGCTCGTTTCTTAAAGTAATCAACTAAATCAATCACTAACAGAGTAGCTAGCAATGAAAACAGCAAAGAGATAGCGGCATAACGGGTAAAATTCTCAAAAATAGGGGTTAAATTGAAGAACACAAGTATGATTGTAACAAGGACAACACCACATGTTAGAAGGATAACGGGTTTAGATACATTTGTAAGTGCGTGATTTTTATTAGCCGGTATAAGTATAAGCGCAAGTATAAATGCGAGACCACGCCAGCAACTATCCCGATGTTATCTAAGAATACGGCCAAGGAAACATACTAAAATAAAAATTGTTAGGCTAGGGTATAACTCATTAAGGCATTAGTAACTTTTGTTAAATAAATATTAAACTTCCGAACGATAAGTTTTCCTTATGTTAAAATTAGAATATAAATTATTTTACTTATCACTATAAAAAGGCTATAGTGAAAGGTATACAAATATGATAACGGGGGGCTTCTTATGTTAAAACACAATGATTATATGTCAGAGCTGACAGTCGATAATGAAGTGTACACTTATTTTGATATTGCCAGCTACTGTAAAGACCAATTAAATGATGTGACGACTTTACCTTACAGCATACGAGTGCTATTGGAATCAGTCTTACGTCAATTTGATGGCCTGATTATTACAGAAGAACATGTTGAGGCATTATCACAATGGCAACCAGCTGTTCAACCAGGTGAAGTGCCGTTTAAACCTGCACGTGTTATTCTACAAGATTTCACGGGTGTACCAGCTGTAGTTGATTTAGCAGCAATGCGTGACGCATTACAGAAACTCGGTGGGAACCCTGAGGCAATTAACCCGGAAGTACCGGTTGACTTAGTAATTGACCACTCTGTACAAGTAGATACATATGGAACAGCAGATGCCTTGCAACGTAATATGGCATTGGAATTCAAGCGTAATCAAGAACGTTATGAATTTTTAAAATGGGCACAGTCAGCGTTTGATAATTATCAAGCAGTGCCGCCAGCAACTGGTATTGTTCACCAAGTTAACCTTGAATTTTTGGCGCGTGTGGTGTTCGAAAAAGAAGAAGCTGGTAAAACGATTCTATATCCTGATACATTAGTGGGTACTGATTCACATACAACAATGGTTAACGCTTTGGGCGTATTAGGGTGGGGTGTAGGTGGCATTGAAGCCGAAGCCGGGATGCTTGGTCAGCCATCGTACTTCCCTATTCCTGAAGTCGTAGGTGTAAAATTAACAAATGCGTTACCACCAGGTGCGACAGCAACCGATTTAGCATTAAAAGTGACCCAAGTTTTACGTGAACACGGTGTTGTTGGTAAATTCGTTGAGTTTACAGGTGAAGGTTTAGCAACATTAACATTATCAGATCGTGCGACAGTAGCTAACATGGCACCTGAATATGGGGCGACCTGTGGCTTTTTCCCAGTTGATAATGAAACATTGAACTACTTAGCCTTAACAGGACGTAAACAACGTCAAATTAAAGTGATTGAGAGTTACTTAAAAGAAAATGCATTATTCCATGATGTGACCGAAGAAATTACATATTCTTCTAATGTGACAATTGATTTAAGTGAAATCGCACCTAACCTAGCAGGGCCTAAACGCCCACAAGATTTAATTCCGTTAACTGAGATGAAAGAATCTTTCGAAACAGCACTCGTTGCACCCTCAGGTAACCAAGGATTCGGTTTATCAAAAGAGGAAAGTGAACGCGAAGCTGTAGTTAAGTTTGATGATGGCCGTCAAGTGACAATGCCAACAGGAGCTGTTGTGATTGCTGCGATTACATCGTGTACAAATACTTCCAATCCATACGTATTATTAAGCGCAGGTTTGCTTGCTAAACGTGCGGTTGAATTAGGTTTGAAAGTACCAGATTATGTTAAACCATCCTTAGCTCCAGGCTCAAAGGTTGTAACGGCTTATCTAGATAATGCTGGTTTAACACCTTATATGGATGAATTAGGCTTTAACCTTGTCGGTTATGGCTGTACAACATGTATCGGTAACTCAGGTCCTTTACTGCCAGAAATTGAAGCTGCGATTCAAGCAGAAGACTTGTTAGTATCATCCGTTTTAAGTGGTAACCGAAACTTTGAAGGAAGAATCCATCCTTTAGTCAAAGCTAACTATTTAGCTTCACCACCACTTGTTGTTGCGTTTGCATTAGCAGGGCGTACAGCATTTGATTTTGAAACAGAATCACTTGGTACGGATAAAGAAGGACAACCTGTATTTCTAAGAGATATTTGGCCAGAAAAACATGAAATTGAAGCATTAGTTAAAGAAGTTGTGACTCCGGAACTCTTTATTGAACAATATGCACAAGTATTTGATGATAACGACGTGTGGAATGCAATTGAAACAACAGATGAAGCATCTTATGATTGGAATGACGATTCAACGTATATCGCTAATCCACCATTCTTTGATGATCTATCAATGGATATTGCACCGATTACTGATATTAAAGGTGGGCGTGTGTTAGCCTATTTTGGCGACTCGGTTACAACCGATCATATTTCACCCGCCGGTGCGATTGGTAAAGATACACCTGCAGGACAATACTTACGTGAGCAAGATGTACCAATTCGTTCATTTAACTCATACGGTTCGCGACGTGGCCACCATGATGTGATGATGCGAGGCACCTTTGCAAATATTCGTATTCGCAATAAAATCGCTGTGGGGACAGAAGGTGGTTACACAACCTATTGGCCTGAAACAAAGGTAACGTCTATTTATGAGGCAGCGATGGCCTACAAAGAGACACAGACGCCATTAGTTGTCTTAGCAGGTAAAGACTATGGTATGGGTTCAAGTCGTGACTGGGCAGCAAAAGGTCCAAAACTATTAGGTGTACAGGCTGTTATTGCTGAGAGCTTTGAGCGTATTCACCGTTCTAATCTTGTATTGATGGGGATTTTACCCATGCAATATCAACCAGGTGATACAGCTGAATCATTAGGTCTAACAGGTGAAGAAACATTTGATATTGAAATTGATGATAATGCGACCGTTCGCCAATTAGTGACTGTGACAGCAACACTTGGAGAAACAGTGAAGAAATTCCAAGTCATCGCTCGTTTTGACAGTTTGATTGATGTTATCTACTACCGTAATGGTGGAATTTTACCATTAATTTTACGCCAAAAAGCAGTAGCAACTGTTTAATAAATGTTATGGAAGAAGAGGTACCTACATAAGGGTGCCTCTTTTTTGACAAATGTGAGATTTAGATGCGTTTTTCAGTTATTTTTATGAAAAAGTTATAGTAAACAGCTTTTTGTGTATAAAAAGCGTTTTGATAGGATTTTAAGTGTTGCATTATTAAAAATGTCGTGATATAATTATCAGTGTTGTTAAAATCCACATATATGCGGATATGCTGGGAGGTACCAAAGGAAATGGTCCCTAGTATAAATGATGCTTATAGAGGGCGATTTTATCGCAAAAAAAAATAAAACCACAGGAGGGAATAACATCATGGCAGTTATTTCAATGAAACAATTATTAGAAGCAGGCGTTCACTTCGGTCACCAGACTCGTCGTTGGAACCCAAAAATGAAGAAATTTATCTTTACAGAACGTAACGGTATCTACATCATCGACTTACAAAAAACAGTGAAAAAAGTTGACGAAGCATTCAACTTTGTAAAATCAATCGCTGAAGACGGTGGACGCGTTCTTTTCGTAGGAACTAAAAAACAAGCACAAGAATCAGTTAAAGACGAAGCAATTCGTTCAGGTCAATTTTACGTTAACCACCGTTGGTTAGGTGGAACATTAACTAACTTTGGTACTATCAAAAAACGTGTTCGTCGTCTTAAAGACATCGAAAAAATGGCAGAAGACGGTACTTTTGAAGTATTACCTAAAAAAGAAGTTGTATTACTTAAGAAAGAGCAAGAGAAATTAGAACGCTTCTTAGGCGGAATCAAAGAAATGCAAGATATTCCTGATGCATTATTCATCGTTGATCCTCGTAAAGAACGTATCGCAGTTCAAGAAGCTCGTAAACTTAATATTCCAATCGTAGGTATTGTAGATACTAACTGTGATCCTGACGAAATTGATTACGTTATCCCTGCAAACGACGATGCAATCCGTGCTGTTAAATTATTAACAGGTCGTATGGCTGACGCTATCATCGAAACTAAACAAGGACAAGAAGAAGTAGTTGAAGAAGCAGTTGCAACTGAAACTGTTGAAGGCTAATTTCTAAAACGTTCGGAAAAACAAAAGGTGATAAGCAGATTGATTTGTTTATCACCTTTTTTTAAAGACAAAAATAAAATGACATTTAGTCCTAGGAGGAAACATAAAATGGCTCAAATTAGTGCTGCTCAAGTAAAAGAATTACGTGAAAAAACAGGTGCAGGTATGATGGACTGTAAAAAAGCTTTAGTTGAAACAAACGGTGATATCGATGCTGCAATCGATTACCTACGTGAAAAAGGTATCTCTAACGCTGCTAAAAAAGCAGACCGTATTGCTGCTGAAGGTATTACAAATGTATTAACTGATGGTAACTTTGCTGTTCTTTTAGAAGTAAATGCTGAAACTGACTTCGTTGCTAAAAACGAAGGTTTCCAAACTGTTGTTAAAGAATTAAGCGAGCACTTATTAGCTTCTAAACCAGCTGATCTTGAAGCTGCTCTTGCTTCTGAAATCAACGCAGGCGAAACTGTTGAAACATACATCACTACTGCAATGAACAAAATTGGTGAAAAATTATCATTACGCCGTTTTGTAATCATGGAAAAAAATGAAACTTCTGCTTTTGGCGCTTACTTACACATGGGTGGACGTATCGGTGCTTTAACAGTTATCGAAGGTACTACTGATGAAGCAACTGCTAAAGACGTTGCAATGCACATCGCTGCAGTTAACCCTAAATACATCACTCGTGATGAAGTTGCTCCTGAAGAATTAGCACATGAAAAAGAAGTGTTAACTCAACAAGCATTAAACGAAGGTAAACCAGCTAACATCGTTGAAAAAATGATCACTGGTCGTTTAAACAAATTCTTGTCTGACATTAGCCTTGTTGACCAACCATTTGTTAAAAACCCTGACGTAACTGTTGGTAAATTTGTTGAAGAAAAAGGCGCAAAAGTTCTTGAATTTGCTCGTTTTGAAGTCGGCGAAGGTATCGAGAAACGCGAAGAAAACTTTGCAGAAGAAGTTATGAACCAAATCAACAACTAATTACGTGTCACGTAGATAACCAGACTATTGATTACTGGAGCTACCTAGCGACGGTATAACAATTAAATAGTCTATGGGGGGAGCATTTGCTCCCCTTTTTTTAAAGAATATCAATAATCGATTGTAAAATTGAGTGGAGGTTAATAATGAATACACCTAAATATAAACGAATCGTATTTAAGTTAAGCGGTGAGGCATTAGCAGGAGAAGAAGGTTTTGGTATCAATCCAACAGTCGTGAACTCAATTGCTAAACAAGTGAAAGAAGTAGTAGAACTAGGTATTGAAGTTGCAATTGTTTGTGGTGGCGGAAATATTTGGCGAGGTAAAATTGGAAGTGAAATGGGTATGGATCGTGCAAATGCCGATTACATGGGCATGCTTGCTACAGTTATGAACTCACTTTCTTTACAAGATTCACTTGAAAATGTGGGTGTACCAACACGTGTACAATCATCTATTGAAATGCGTCAAGTAGCAGAACCGTATATTCGTCGTCGTGCTATTCGTCACCTTGAAAAAGGCCGCGTTGTTATCTTCGCAGCTGGAACAGGTAACCCTTATTTCTCTACAGATACTACGGCAGCATTACGTGCAGCTGAAATTGAAGCAGATGTTATTTTAATGGGTAAAAACAATGTTGATGGTGTTTATACTGCTGACCCTAAAACTGACGCAACAGCAACTAAATTTGAAGAATTATCATACCTTGAAATCATTTCTTCTGGTTTAGAAGTAATGGATACAACGGCTTCTTCATTAAGCATGGATAATGATATTCCACTTGTTGTTTTCTCATTAAATGAAGAAGGTAATATTAAACGCGCAGCAATGGGCGAAAAAATTGGAACGACTGTAAGGGGGAAATATTAAAATGACAAAAGAAATTTTAAACTCAGCTAAAGAACGTATGGTAGGAGCAGAAGGCGCTTTAAGCCGCGAACTTGCTAATATCCGTGCGGGACGTGCTAATACATCAATTTTAGATCGTATTACAGTAGAATACTGGGGTGCACAAACACCATTAAACCAATTAGCTGCAATCTCTGTGCCAGAAGCACGCGTTTTAATGATTGCACCATTCGATAAAGGTACTTTATCAGATGTTGAACGTGCTATTTTTGCATCAGACTTAGGTTTAACACCTTCAAATGATGGCGAAGTGATTCGTTTAACTATTCCTGCATTGACAGAAGAACGTCGTAAAGTATTAGCTAAACAAGTTAAATCTGAAGCTGAAAACGCTAAAGTATCAGTGCGTAACGTTCGTCGCGATGCAAATGATGACTTGAAAAAAGCTGAAAAAGCTGGCGATATTACTGAAGATGAATTACGTCAATTATCTGATGAAGTTCAAAAATACACAGATGCTAGCATCAAAAAAATTGATAGCATTACAAAAGATAAAGAAGACGAGATTATGTCTGTCTAAAAATTCGATTATAACCGGTCATCCACCTGTCTTTTTTTTGGGTGAATGATCGGTTATTTCATTAGAAAACAACTCTGATTATGATAATATAGTAATAATTAGATGAGTTTCACCACTAAATCATGCATCATACGTGTATTTTTGGTATGATAAACGAGTACAATAAGTCAGGTTTTTGAAATAAAACCTTGTGGGGGATAAACTATGTTTAATAAATTATTTAATAATAACAATGGCAGCGACGATATCGAGTCGCAACTATCAAAAGAAAATATTCCGAAACATATCGCAATCATTATGGATGGTAACGGCCGTTGGGCTAACAAACGTTTTTTACCTCGAATTGCTGGGCATAAAGAGGGCATGAATACCGTGAAAAAAATTACGACCTCTGCCAGTAAGTTAGGTGTTGAAGTATTAACTTTATACGCTTTTTCAACAGAAAATTGGAAACGACCCGATGAAGAAGTTCAATTTTTAATGAAATTACCTGTGGATTTTTTTGAAACATTCATGCCGGATCTGATGAAAGAAAATGTTCGTGTGCATGTAATGGGATATCATGATGTTTTACCAAAACATACACAAAAGGTCATCACAGATGCAATGGATAAAACGAAAAATAACACAGGCTTGGTTTTGAATTTTGCACTTAACTATGGTGGTCGTGCTGAAATAGTATCGGCAACACAAGCTGCAATGCGTGAACTATTAGCTCAGGAATTAACGCCAGATGATTTAACAGAAGAACTAATTGCAAAGCACTTAATGACGCATACTTTTCCAGATCCCGATTTACTTATCCGTACTAGCGGTGAGATGCGAGTGAGTAATTTTATGTTGTGGCAAATTGCCTATAGTGAATTCTATTTTGTTGAAAAACATTGGCCAGATTTTAGTCATCAAGATTTATGCGAAGCAATCGCAACGTATCAAAATAGAACCCGTCGTTTTGGTGGTATTTTGAAGTAAAAAACTTGGAGTGTGAACAAAGATGAAAACTCGTATCATAACAGCCATATTAGCATTAGCTGTTTTTGTACCTTTCCTTGTAATCGGCGGAACGCCTTTTCAAGCAATGATGTATTTAATAACAACAATTGCTATTGGTGAAGTTATTCGTATGCAAAAACGTTCATTATTTGCTATCGATAGTATTTTACTGTTTATTTTAGGATGGGTGATTTTACTCCCAACATCGATTTTAGACAGACTTGCAGAGTATAACATTAGTTTTATCTTAATTGTCTCTGTTATTGTAATGATGAACCTTACAGCAAGTGTATTATCAGCTGATAAAGTGAATGTAGCACAGGCGGCTCTTGGTATTATTCTTTCTTTATATATTGCCGCAGGTTTCCGTTCGTTTATCACTGTTAGAAGTGACAGTTTTAATCTCTTAATGTTTGGGATTTTAGTTGTTATTTTAACAGATAGTTTTGCTTACTTTGTAGGGCGCAAGTTCGGTAAAACTAAATTAGCACCAACAATATCTCCCAATAAAACAATTGAAGGTTCTATCGGTGGAACAGTGATTGCTACTATTGTCGCTGTTATTTATACCCTTATTTTCCCAATCGATCTCTCACTTCTCCATATTATTATAGGTACAATTGTATTATCTATTGTAGGTCAATGTGGTGATTTGGTTGAATCTAGTGTCAAACGTTATTGTGGCGTCAAGGATTCAGGGAAAATCTTACCAGGTCATGGTGGGCTATATGACCGTTTTGATAGCTGGTTGTTTGTCTTTCCAATGATGATTATTTTACAATTTATGTAAAAAAAGAGGTGATGAGATGAAAATTAGTTTGCTAGGTGCAACTGGCTCTGTAGGAGTACAAACCTTAGCGGTTGTGCGACAACATCCTGCCGCTTTCCAAATTGTAGCACTAGCTTTTGGATCGAATATTCAAAAAGGAGCTCAAATAATCCGCGAATTTTCACCTGAAATTGTTAGTGTTGCAACAAAAGATATAGCGCGTCAGTTAGCACACCAATTTCCGACTGTCACCTTTTATCATGGGATGGCTGGCTTGATTGAAGTGGCGACATTTCATAAAAGTACAATGTTGGTGAATGCCATTTTAGGGAGTAGGGGACTATTACCCACTTTGCGAGCCATTGAATCACATAAAACAATCGCTTTAGCCAATAAAGAAACACTTGTCACAGCAGGCCATCTTGTGATGGATGCCGTTAAAAAACATAATGTAACATTGCTACCGGTTGATAGTGAGCACTCCGCCATTTTTCAATCGCTTCAGGGGAATTCGAAACGTGCAGTAGATTCAATATTATTGACAGCTTCGGGTGGCAGTTTTCGTGATAAAACACGTGAACAGTTAGCCAATGTTACATTAGCAGATGCATTAAACCATCCTAATTGGGCGATGGGACCAAAAATAACGATAGACTCGGCAACCTTGTTTAATAAAGGGTTAGAGGTTATCGAAGCACATTGGTTATTTGGATTACCGTATGATAAAATCAATGTAACCATTCATCGTGAATCTATTATACATTCATGTGTCAATTACGTGGATGGTAGTATGATTGCACAGATGGGTGCGCCTGATATGAGATTACCGATTCAATATGCCTTAACGTACCCGAATCGTCTACCCATTAGTTATGATGAACCGTTTGATTTAAATAAAATTGGACAATTATCATTCGAGGCTGTTGATATGAAAAGATTTCGTGCGTTATACCTGTCTTATGAAGCAGGTAAAGCAGGTGGTTCAATGCCAACTGTTCTCAATGCAGCTAATGAAGTTGCAGTAGAAGCGTTCTTAACAAAAAAAATTAGTTTTTTAGATATTGAAAATTTGGTTGAAAAAGCGATGCTCGCCCATTCAATCATCAAAAACCCTGAATTAGAAACGATTTTAGCTATCGAAACAGAGACACGTCAGCGTGTCACGTCGTGGTTATAATCAGAAGGAGTGACAAATGGAAAATATAATTGCGTTTATAGTTGTTTTTGGTTTACTTGTTTTTTTCCACGAACTCGGCCATTTCTTGTTTGCTAAAAATGCAGGCATCTTAGTTCGCGAATTTGCGATTGGTTTTGGACCTAAAATATTCTCATATAAAAAGAAAGAGACTCTCTATACGATACGTCTACTACCCTTAGGTGGTTACGTTCAAATGGCTGGACAGGATGATGAACCGATTGTCCTTAATGCTGGTTATCGTGTGGGGTTATTGTTCAATGATGCAGGTGAAGTTAAACAAATCGTCACATCAAATCTTGAAAAATACCCTAACATTGAACCATTCGAAGTAGCATCAGCTGAATTGGAAACAAGTTTGTTTATTAAAGGAATTGTATTAGGCGATGAAACAGAGGAATTAATTACTTATACAGTTGCAAGAGATTGTGAAATTGTTGATGGAAATGATAAGCGAGCAATCGCTCCTTATGACCGTCAATTCCGCTCAAAATCTTGGATCCATCGTTTCATGACAATTGCTGCTGGACCCGTATTTAACTTTATTTTAGCCTTTTTCTTATTCATTATCTTTGCGTTTGCATCAGGTGGCGTGCCATCAAATGATGCACGTATGGGAGATGTTCAATCAGGTTCTGCTGCAGCAACTGCAGGCATCAAAGAAAATGATTTAATCAAGGAAATTGATGGTAAAAAAATTGCAACTTGGACAGATATGACAACAATTGTTCGTGCAAATCCCGATAAAAAACTTAATTTTGCAATTGAGCGTAATGGCGAAATTGAAAAAATAGTGGTTACACCAAAAAAAGTAACACAAGGTGAAGAAAAAGTTGGCCAAATCGGTGTTATGGCACCTAAGGATAGCTCTATTGGAGCAAAATTATCTTACGGTGTGGATCAAACTGTTTTCTGGTTTAAACAAATTTTTGTATCTTTAGGTAATTTAATTACTGGAGGATTTTCATTGGATAAACTAGGCGGCCCTGTTT
>NZ_JAFYUW010000167.1:0-4051 GCF_017549435.1 Brochothrix sp. | reverse complement strand
GTTTCGTCTTCGGGACTAATTTCTGTAAATGTAACGGTATAGTCGCCAGCTAATAATGCTAAGAGTTCTTTTTCTGGCACCTCAGAACCGATACCACTCATAACTTCTGCCCCATTTTTATCAGTAATAACCCATGTTAACTCTGATTCAGTCATTGTTTGTGTTCCTGTAATTTTATTAGGATTAAAAGGCTTGTTAACAGTTGTTGTTGTTTCAGGATGGCGAACAATAAAGTCACCAGTAGATGTATGCATTTCACCTTCTGGACTCTTTTCTGCAAATGTCACATGATAACTCCCCGGTTTTAGCTGTGCTAAAAAGTCAGTAGGGATATCAGAACCAGTACCAGATTTTATAATCGCACCTTGTGCATCAGTGAGAATCCATACTAATTCGGAATCTGATATTGTTTGTGTCCCCGTAATTTTATCAGGATTGAATGGTTTATTAACCGTTGTCGTCGTCTCAGGGTGGCGAATTGTAAATTCACCTTGTGAACTGTGAGTCTCATTTTCAGGACTCATTTCAGTGTATGTAACGACATAAGTCCCAATTGCTAATTTGTCTAATAAACTAGTAGGGACGTCAGTTCCAGAGCCTGATTCAATAAGTTTCCCACTCTCATCTTTCAATACCCATGTTAAAACAGATTCAACAATTGTTTGTGTCCCTTTAATAGAATGGGGATTAAAGGGGCGATCAATAGTCGTTGTTGTTTCGGGATGACGTACTAAAAATTTATCAGTTGATGCATGTGTTTCACCTTCAGGGCTTGTTTCCGTAAACGTTGCTTCATATTTTCCGCCCGCTAATGATGCTAACTGCTTTTCAGAAATAATTGGACCGTTCCCTGATAATACAACGGCACCTGCCTCATTGAGTAATTGCCAAGTTAGGGTTGAGTCCGCAATTTTTTGTGTTCCCATCACTTTTTCGGGATTGATTGGCTTATCAATTGAAATAGTTGTTTCGGGGTGTCTAATTTTGAAAGAACCTTCAGAAACACTTGTTTCATTTTCAGGACTATGTTCAGTGAAGAAAACACTATAACTGCCGTCCCCTAAAGCGTTGGTTTGTTCAACGGGTACAGTATTACCTGTGCCATTAATCAGAACAGTGCCACTACTATCTTTTACTTCCCAAGTTAAAGTTGATTCAGTGATTTTTTTTGTTCCAGTAATTGATGTGGGATTATATGTACCAACAACACTAGTCGTTGATTCAGGATGACGAATTAAAAATGAATCTGTCGTTGTATCTAGTACAGGATTTCCATATTTAGAAATTAAAGTGGCCGTTGTTTGAACAGTATAAACACCTTCTGGTAATTGGTTGAGGGTTGCTTGTGGTACAGCAGCAGAGGACTCCGTTGCCACAACATTTCCAGCTTCATCTATTATTTTCCAAATGTTGCTAGCCGTTGTTTTATCAGAGCCAACAGTGATAGTAGATGGATTGATTTTATCAAAAGTGCCAGTAATATCGATTGTAGCAGCGACACGTTCAATATTCATTTTCACACGACCCGTATCGAATAATGAGCCGAATTCATCGATGACGTATGAGCGTAAGGATAAAACATATTCACCATCTGGGTAAGTGGTAGCATCAGAAAAATCAATTGTTCCACCATAAGGAATTTCGATTTCACCTTGTCCAATATTAGCTGGTCCAGATACAATTTCATAAGTTAATTTATCTTTATAAGGATCATAGGGGTAGTTGACTGTTAATTGTGTTGTTAAATCAAAATTACGATAAAGTGCATCAGCGCCCCTATCAAAACCGTTAAGATTATGAATAGAAAAGAGTTTAATGTCGTAAGGTGAGATTTTTTTTGTCTCGTTTTTCTCAGCATGTTTCTCGGTATTAGTTGATACAGGTTGTATATCTTTAGTCGTTTTTAAGTTCTCATCATTGGCAGATGCTAATGTAGCAGGTAACGAAGCCAACAGTGTTGAGACAGCTATTAAGCCGTAACTCATTTTTTTATTCATTTTTGTAAATCCTCCTAATTAATAATATAACAGCGAAAATCCGTAAATTTTGACAGTCTTTATACTAATTATGCAGGATAGATATCTCAAGTGTGAGTCCATTATTTGTTTTATTTTATTAAAAAAATGAGTATCACTTAGTTAAATTAAACGATAGGTAGTTGGTATAATGTTTAGTTATTATCTAAACGGGTATAATATCTATGTAACAGGTCACCAGAAAATCGAAAGGAGTGATAACAATGATGAGACGAAACATTAGTCAACGTCACATGTTATTTCAACTGACGATGGTGCGTGCACCGGAACGAACGGATAACACATAAAGCCATTGCGAGTCCATCCGGGACGCCCATTCAGAATGTAAGACAAACATGTGCAAAGATTGTAAAAGGTCTACAAGCAATATGCAGTTAAACATTAAGAAGGGTAAGAAAAAACGCGAAAGTCGTGAAGATAATCGTTGTTAAACCAGATGTATTAGTGTTTTGTTTAAAGAACAGCAAGGCAATTGGAAAAGTTTAAAATTAACAACCAAGTAACTGTTAGACGCGTGATTCGATAGTGCAACGTGGAAAACTAGTATGTACCGTTAATTTAAGCAAGTGAAAAAAACTGCGGAACAGAAGATTTGAAACAAAAGTACAAAATAGTGAACGATTACGTGTAGTGTATCTGAAATATAGTGAGTGTTACCGTAGATAAACAACTTGTACAAGTTGCGGAGTAAAATGAGAGAGTGTGCTAAATGGCACTCTCTTTTTTGTATCTTTACGATGTGATATACTGATTGTACAGTTTTGCGCGTAAAAATATATATTAGGGGTGGGAATTATACTTAGGGATATTGTTGTACTGAAAGATTATTATAGCGACCAATTAGAACATTTGGATTTAACTAAGAGAGGCATCAATCTCATAATGAGCGATGTTCCTGAAATATTTGAAAAAAAATCGTCTTGCGATCAAGCAGTGATATTGAAGATGACCGAAATGACACCTGAAAAACTAGCGACAATGATTAAACTGGGAAAAGAAGCTAATCGCTACAAAGTGCCACTTTTATTAGAACCAATCGCAGTTGGAGAATCGATTGAACAGTTTCATTCATTTCAAGAATTGATTAAATATCTTTCTTTTGATGTGATTATCGCGGATTTCACAACGATACTTGCTTTGTCTGGCCGTAAAAGTATGGGGGATGGGCTAGAGATTATTAGAGAGAATGAACAATTATTAGCTGAAATAGCAAATGTTTATCAATCTGTTATTGTAGTTAAAGCGGAAACTGTTTTTATTAGTGCAGGAGCTTCTTTAATTGAGAATGATACTGTACAAGCTAAAGGTTTCAATTTAGCACTAATGACGGCTAAATACTTAGCTGATGGTGAGCAAGAAGTAAGTGCAATTCAGCATGCATTATCATTTATTGAGTAAAAGTAAGGCTAGCAAGACTTAAAAGTTAGATTATCATTTAATTTTTGAGAGGGCTTTTTTTATGTTGAAAAGATAATTTTGCTTTTGAGTGGCATAAAAATTGTTAGTATTATCTTTTGAAACTAACAGAATCAAATAAAAAAACTTATTGGATTGTAGATCAGTTTCTACAATCCTTTTTTGCGTGGTTCAGCGATTTTATTTTAAAAGGAATTTATATAAATATCGATTTTTTTTTTGAAAAATGGTGTTAGTGACATATTTCATCACCAACACCATCAATTATAGAACCGAAATTATTTACTCCCACTGCTCTGAATAAATACAGATTATCTATGAATATTTTCAAGAGTTTATTATTACTTATAATAAAAACAGCTATTGAAGAAGGAATGGTACTCGCTTTCTTGAAGGTTTGGTATTCTTACGACATTAATAAATGGATTGGTACTTTCATGGCATTAACATAAGGATTGGTACTCAATTGCTATCGCAATTTCCGTCCCATACTGTCTTTGTAAGCTCATCTCTTCGCAACAATGTCAGTAACAAAAAAAGCCATTCCCGTAGGAATGGCTTTTCGAATATAACGGTGTTGCTTAACGTGAGTAAAACTC
>NZ_JAFYUW010000024.1:0-13147 GCF_017549435.1 Brochothrix sp. | reverse complement strand
AAGGTTTAGACATCGTTGATAAAATTGCTGAAACTGAAGTCGGCGCCAATGATAAACCAGAAAAAGACATCAAAATCAAAACAATTAAAATCACTGAATAAAAGCAAAACCAAACGATCAGCTCCGAATAAATTGGAAAAAAACTCTTTTTGACGCTTTTTGTTAGGAAGAGTTTTTTAAATTACTGTTATCGAAGCAAAGACATGAGCATACAAAGACAGTATGAGTGCTAATATCGTAGCGGATTTATCCGCTTTACGAGAGTAGTATGGGACGGAGCCTTCGAAGAATGCGAGTACCATTCCATTTGATTCATGTCTTATAAGCATCTTTATATTTAATTAAGTACTAATGCAGATATTATTGTCTTATAAATACCTTTCCATCAATTGCGTATTTTACCTTTTTATATTCTGAAGATTTTCCAGCTATCATTCTTTCATTATGCTAAAATTAAAGGTATCTAAGGGAGTGATGACATGACTATTTCAGAATATATTGCGGCGATTGATGAAACACGTCGATCAGCCTACGAAAGACTATTAACAACAGTTACCAATGCCTTACCCGAGGGATTTGTTTGTATTATGCAATACGACATGCCTACATTTGTTATTCCAAAGGAATTGTATCCAGCAGGTTACCATGTTACCCCTGAATTACCACTCCCCTTTTTAAGTATAGGTGTTCAAAAGAACCACATTTCACTCTATCATTTAGGACTCTATGCAGACCCTGCTTTATTAGAATGGTTTGTTGCCGAGTATCCACACCATGTTTCTACCAAATTAAATATGGGGAAAAGTTGTATTCGTTTTAGTAATATCAATAAAATTCCTTACACTCTTATTGAAGAACTCGTCAGTAGACAATCTGTCGACGATTACATTAAACTTTACGAATCTAATCTACCTTAATTAGGATTATTCAATCAAATAAAAAAGCCAGTGGAATTTGTATAAAAACACAAATTTCACTGGCTTTTACAATCTTAAGAGCTATTAACGAGGATAGCTCTATTTCTTACCCATTTACTATATAGTTAACTCAGGAATTTTTTTGTTAACTCCTGTGATATATCATGTCCAGAATTCTTAAAAGGTTTCTCGTTTGCAACAAGGATACATTCGCTCTCAATCAAAAAATCAAACATTTCTGTTAAACGTTGTTGCTTAAAATTTATTGGAGCATTACTGAGTATATCCTTTACCGTCTTATTTCGTGCAGTGTCATAGATGCTATTACCACCTGCATTTATAATCTCAATAGCAAAACTATTTTTTGAAATAACATCTGCTAAATAATCGATTTCATTCATTTAATCACCCCTTTTTCTAATATAGCAACAAAACACCGCCACAACAAGGTAATACTTGAAAATAGAATGATTTTCCTGATCGATAAAAACTATTATTTTAGAAATAATCTTAACATGAAATATTTCTAAATTATAAAACAACACTCTGTCTGAGGAAACTTGTGTGACTTCACAATTTTTGGCGAAGTTTCACCTTTTCATTTCGTATGACCTGTTGACTTATGTTATCATCTAAATGTAGGAAAGTGTGAAGATGGTGGCTAAATCTCATTAAGAAAGAGGTGATGCCTATGTTGTTCTGTTGGCAAGCCTTTTTAGAAAGGTAAGCATGACGGTATATGAGTCATTAGCGCTTGTTATTCAATTTGCAGCGTTGGTGTTATTATACAAAAACAGCAAAAAATAACCATCTAACTCTTTTGCCAGTCTTAGATGGTTTTTTGATAACTATTTAATTCTAGCCACCGTCTTTAAACGGTTCTACATTGAGGGCTATGTTGACGCATAGCTCTCTCTATTTATATTGTACGAAAATTATAAGCCGAGTTCAAGCAATAACAATTAATATTCACCTTTTCATTCCCCATCATCTGTTAACAACTAACTACAAATAAGTGTAAAAAAAGTGGCTAAGCTTCATTAAGAAAGAGGTGATGCCTATGTTGTTCTGTTGGCAAGCCTTTTTAGAAAGGTAAGCATGATAGTATATTTTATTTGTGCGTTATAAAAACAATTGTTATGTTTTGTCATAATAATGATTCACTCTCCCTTGATATTCCCCCTTTACTAATTCTATAAAGTCAGTTGAAGAGCTAACTATATCTATAACCGAATCACTAATATAATACACACTCTTTTTATCGTGAAAACATATAAAGGGGCTTACTAGGCCTCTTTTTATATATAAAGAATAGTTAAGTAATTCTTTCGGTTCTACTTCCCGTATAGTCGCAATTATATATTCGACGTCACTAAAATATTTATCTTCTTTCCAATTTGTTATTCCTATATACTTCCCAATATTTGTCTTCTCTTTTGAATAAGTGGGTGTCAAAATCTCCGTTAAAAGCGAACAACTCATTTTGTTAGGGAAAACTTCTCGTATTAAGCATTTCATTTCTTCACGGTTAAAATCATCTATTCCAAACCTCACTCTGTATTTATCTCCTACTTGAAAAAAAGGAATTTCGTTGTCTAAATCAAAAGTTATTTTATTTTTTTCTATTTGTAACTCCATTTTTAATCTCCTCTACGTTTCAGATTAGAGACCTATGCCCCACTTCTTATTTTCTTGCTACCTATAGCTCCCAATGAACTTGCCCCTTTCTAAACATCGCCATTATGCGAATCTTTGTCTGGGGAAATATCGTTAAGACTTCCTTATTTATTTTTGTCAATTTTTTTCCATACAAAGTGAATTTAATCGCTGAATAACCTAGATTTTCAGCCACAGAAATCGCAACTTAAGGTAAGCATGACAGTATATGAATCATTAGCGCTTGTTATTCAATTTGCAGCGTTGGTGTTATTATACAAAAACAGCAAAAAATAACCATCTAACTCTTTGGCCGGATTAGATGGTTTGAAAAAATTATTAAATTCTAGCCACCGTCTTTAAACGGTTCTACATTGAGGGCTATGTTGACAGCATGCCTCTCTCTATTTATATTGTACGAGAATTATAACTCGAATTCAAGCAATAACAACTTATATTTACCTTTTCATTTCGTATCACCTGTTAACAACTAACTACAAATAAGTGTGAAAAAATGGCTAAGATTCATTCTATCAAACACTTATTTTTGGTGACAACAAATTGATTTCTCCACAAATGAAACGCAGTCTAAGAACATTGAAAAAGTATTTCTAGAATACAACTTCAAAAATTCAGATGAATAGTACTCACTTTCTTTCGAATGCTCCGTCCCATACTGCCTTCGTAAGCGAATAAATTCGCAACGCTGTCAGCAAAAAAAAAGCCCACCAAACATTAGTCTAGCGGGCTTAATTAGGGTGATTAATAAAGTTCGAGGTATTTTAAATAATCATTTAGACAAATAGAACAGAGGTGAAACTTAAGGTATTAAAAAGATTTTTTTGTATTAGCGAACATCTCTTGTGTATAAATATTCTTTATTAATTATATCCCATTTATTTTCTGAAAGACTCTTGGTCTCTAAATATCCATCAGCATTAACCCGAAACACTTGAATTATTTTTTTGTCTTCATGAGAAGTGTCCCATTCATAGGCTGTTATTTCTAGCATTCTTTCTTCTGATAACTCCGTATAAAATAATATATCTGTACGTGGGTACCTCAGATAATTAAACATACTATTTTTTGCCCATGTAATTGCTTGTATTGAATTTAAATCTTTTGTATTTACCGCTTGATAGTTTAAGAATCTAGTTTCAACATTTGAGACATCCATAAATTCACTAGATACCAAAGACCACGATTCATATTCACTACTATCCACAAAACGTCCTGATTCTTCTAGATGACCCGATTCGTTAATTCTAAACTCTCCATAACTATCAAATACTACATTACTTTCATCATTATCTTTTGGAGCTTTTATTGTAACGTATACTAAATTATCATTTTTATTCAAAGTCACATCAAATCTATATAAGTCGTAAAATATATCACCATTATATCTTTTTTCCCAAACTGCTTTAACCCAATTTTTCACCTGATCCTCAGATAATGAGCTTGATTTAGTTGTAATTTGATTACTCTCTTGATCATCAGATTGGTTTCCTGCATTATTATCATTTTGATCGTTCCCAGTGTCTGATATTGGATTTTTTTCACTTGAAATTCCACTTGTTTTATCGTCTGTAAATAAGTTTGTCCCTTTACCTAAAATATATAAGAATACAAAAACTATAACGATGAGTGTAATAATTGCTAGTACTAAATTACGTCTTTCTCTTTTTTGAATGTCTTTTAAAATTTCTTGTAGAGATTTTTTGACACTTCTGTCTGTCGCTTTTGCAATTTCAATTTTCAGCAAATATTTTTTTTCTTTGTTTTTTTGATGCATTAAACTATTAATCAAACGATCGTACTCTTCATTATTATTCATATGTACTCCTCTTTATTTAATTTTCTATTACATTATTGATAATCAATTGGCGCATTACTTACACTTGTTTTTTAGCAGTAAGTTATAGATAACAGTATATATGAGTCGCACACTAAATATGCTTTCACATATACTAATTACATCAGAAATTATAACATATATATCCGTATCGCTACTAATTAAATCGAATTTTGATATAACAAAATAAGTATACGGCGACTTATAGACACAATGAATTACAGTGCATTAACCTAATATTGTCCATCTAAATAATATTACAGTCAAAAGTGTAATGTGCCAGGGTTAAAACTATCTTTTTTTATGTTCGACGGTATTCCTAATTTATTATCGTACTTTTTCTCTGACACTCCGAAACGAAGACATCATTGCGGTCATAAAAAATAATCACTGCACATTATTTAAGCTGCAGTTGCGTTTACAGCCTCTTAGAACTCCTCAACTATCCAAGTTATGACAGAGACTATTGTTCATAATGATCCGGACACGACATTAGAAATTATTATCACGACTAAAATCACATATAGTTTGATTGACAAATTTAACGAGGTGAATATCACTTAATTTCTGCTTCACCTATGTTCCTTTTCAACAAAAAAAGCCCACCAAACATTAGTCTGGCGGGCTTAATTAGGGTGATTAATAAAGTTCGAGGTATTGCTCTTGTTCCCAAGCATGTACAGTCGTTCTATAAGAATCCCATTCAAGGTTTTTCAATTCAAGGAAGTTGGCATAAATATGCTCACCTAATCCATCAATGATTGTTTGATCTTTTGATAAGGCTTCAAGTGCTCGGCTAAGATCACTTGGTAATTGATCAATGCCATTTTCTTCTAGTTCACTTGCTGTCATACTGTAAATGTTACGATCGATTGGTGCAGGTACTTCTAATTTGCGTTTAATACCATCTAAACCAGCACGTAATACAACTGCCATAGAAAGATATGGGTTCGCTGATGGATCAACGCTACGTAATTCAACGCGTGTTGATAAGCCACGTGACGATGGAATACGAACAAGTGGACTTCTGTTAGAAGATGACCATGCGATGTAACTTGGCGCTTCGTAGCCAGGTACTAAGCGTTTGTATGAGTTAACTGTTGGGTTAGTAACCGCTGTATACCCTTTTGCATGGCGTAAAATCCCTGCAATAAAGTGATAAGCGAGTTCACTTAAACCGTCTTTGCCATTTTCATCGTAAAAGGCATTTCCTTTTTCGTTAAATAATGACATGTTGAAATGCATTCCTGAACCGTTAATGCCATAAATAGGTTTTGGCATAAATGTTGCATGCAAACCATGTTTACGAGCAATTGTTTTAACAACTAATTTAAATGTTTGGATATTATCACACGCCGAAACTGCATCAGCATATTTCCAGTCGATTTCATGTTGACCAGAAGCTACTTCGTGATGTGACGCTTCAATTTCAAAGCCCATTGATTCTAATTCAAGTACAATATCACGACGACAATTTTCACCTAAATCAGTGGGTGCTAAATCAAAGTAACCAGCGTTATCATTTAATTCTAAAGTAGGTTTACCATTTTCATCAAGTTTGAATAAGAAAAACTCTGGTTCAGGTCCTAAGTTGAATGATGTGAACCCTTCTGCTTCCATTTCTTTTAAAACACGTTTCAAGTTCATACGAGGATCGCCAGTAAACGGTTGTAGATTAGGTGTGTAAACATCACAAATTAATCGTGCTACTTTGCCTTTTTCTGCCGTCCATGGAAAAATCACCCATGTGTTAAAATCGGGATATAATAACATATCACTTTCTTCAATACGAGTAAAACCGTCGATTGATGAACCATCGAACATCATTTTATTGCTAAGTGCCTTATCGAGTTGACTAACTGGCACCTCAACATTTTTAATCGTACCGTTAACATCTGTGAACTGTAAACGCACAAACTTGACGTGCTCTGTTTCTGCAATCGCTAGTAAATCCTCTTTCGTATAACTCATTAATCTTCCTCCTTAAAATAGGTAAAATAGTTTATTGTCTAAATGTGCTACCTGGCATTTGCCCCTGTTGCCTAAATGGACCTGAGTTTAGAATTTCCTCGCGTAATAAACGACGTGTTTTGGCATCGTCAGATTTATCAGATTCTAAGCGGCGACGATAAATATCACGCACATCCGCAATAGTGTAACCTTCATCTAAAAAATCTCTAATTTCTAGCAAACGATCAATGTCATCTAGTGAAAACAAGCGATGATTGCCTTGATTACGATCGGGAGTGATGAGTTGTTGCTCCTCATAATAACGAATTTGTCGTGCACTAAAATTTGTTAGTTTCATGACGGAACCAATTGGAAAAACAGCAAACGTTCGTCTAATTTCTCTGTTAGCCACTTCCAATCACCTCATTACCTTGAATTTGTCACCTTAACGAAGATGATAGTGTAAGTTTACTCGACTTTAAATTCAATTACAATCATTATGTTAGATATTCTTACAGATGACTTTATTTTGTTAGTTTTTGTTACATTTGTATAGTCCAATTTGCTAACAAACATTGATAAATCAACTTTTAAGCAACAAAAAAACTATCCCAGTTAGATAGTTTTTTTTGTATTATTTATAAAATTTTCTACTAATTTTGTCGCTTTCTCTAGCAATTCAGGATCTTCTGCATCAAGCCAAGAAACGTTCATCCGATTATTGAACCACGTTAATTGTCGTTTGGCATAATGACGCGACCGTTGCTTGATTAAATCGACGGCAGCTTCGTATGAACAGCGTCCGTCCAAATAGTCTAAAATTTCCTTGTAACCAATTGCTTGATAGGCGGTTGTAGCTGTTAGTTTACTCTGTAAGGCCTTTACTTCAGCAACAAGCCCTTCGCTCATCATTTGGTCCACACGTTGATTAATACGCTCATACAATCGCTCTCGTTCTGTATTAAGCCCAATAATTAAATGTGGGTAATGTGCTTGGGGCGGTTCTGGTTGTTGTTGAGAAAAAGGAATACCTGTTACCTCAGTCACCTCAAGCGCACGAATCACACGACGCGTATTATTGGGGTGAATCAACGTTGCGGAAACAGGATCGTTTGCTTCTAATTCAGCAAATAACGCTTCTTTTCCTTGTTCCGATAACAGTTGTTCGTATTTAGCTCTTACAATTGGGTTATCTGGTGCTTGTCCTAATTTAAAATCGAATAACACGGATTGAATGTATAAACCTGTGCCACCAACAATTAAGGGTAAAGCAGTAATTGGCATGGCATCAATTTCTTGACGTGCTGTCTGCACAAACTGCGAGACATCAAAGTTCGTCGTCGGATCAACGATATCAATCATATGGTGACGTACTTGTTTTTGCTCAGCTGCGCTTGCTTTCGCCGTACCAATATTCATCTCACGATAGATTTGCATCGAATCACCACTGATGATTTCCGATCCAAATCGTTGCGCTAAATGTAAACTTAAAGCGGTTTTCCCAACAGCAGTTGGGCCAATTAAGGCCACAACGGGACGTTTAGACATCTGTTTCCGCCCTTTCCATCTCTTCTTTAATTTCTGCTGCTAACGCAGGGAAATCCGTCATAAAGCCTGTTACATTTGGATTTGCAAAACACTCACGCATATCCTCGACTTTGTTAATCGTCCAATAACGGGTTTTATAAAGTGTTTCCCACGCCTCAGCTTTATTTTTCATGTAAAACGGCGGATGCATCGCATCAGCTTTCACTTTTTTTGCCCATTTTAAACCGGGCTTTAGATTACGTTTAATGAGAACATTGAGGTTCGCTTTTCGATTTAAGCGACGTAAACGGCGCAGCGTTTTAAAGTTAAACGAACAAAAAATAACGGTTAAATTACCCTGCTTTTTCTTGAGTAAACGCAAAACTTTTCGTTCAATGCCTCGGTAACGATTTACATCTGTTTTAAGCTCAATGTTCAAGGTTAAGCCTGATGACTGACATAAATCAAGTACTTCCTCCAACGTAGGAATTTTTTGTGGTTCATCACGATAATTACCCACATCAAATTTTTTCAACTCAGCAAGTGTATAGTTGCGAATTTCACCTTTACCATTGGTCGTACGATCAATAAAGTCATCATGCATCACAATCAGTTTGCCATCTTTCGATAAATGGACATCCAGCTCTATTCCTGTAATGGCCAAATTAAGGCATTCTCTAAAGGCTATCAAGGTATTCTCAGGGTGTGTCCCCTTGCTTCCTCGATGTGCATATATTTCAGTCATCAAAGACCTCCCTAGGGTTATTTAGCGACGTTAACGTCTAACCATACCGCACTAACCTGACCATCTTCATTTTCATCTAATATAAATGAACCGTTTGAATAACGATCAGAAACGCTGTTAACTGTTTTAACTTCTACCACTGTTACCTCACCTTTATCTGTCAGCACATTCACTTTGTCATCTGCTGTAACAGACATCATTGCGATATAACGGTGTGGTTTTGCTTTCAATTCACGCAACATCAATAAACCACGCAATGCACGGTTTTGAACTTCTAAATGGCGTTGAGAGAAACGTTTAACAGACCCACGTTGAGTGACCAATAACAAGTCATGTTGTTTTTCAAGTTTCACACAACCAATTACCTTATCCTCTTTTTTCAAGTTGATCGCTTTTACACCTGATGTTCGCACATTACCTACAGGTACATCGGTAATTGCAAAAGTAAGGTTATACCCAAAATTAGTCGTCATTGTTACGGTATCTGTGTCTTGAACAAGGAAAACATTGATAACTTCATCCCCTGCTTTTAACTTAACAGCTGCTAGACTTCGCGCATAACGCTGTGGATTATAAAGATTAAGCGCACTGCGTTTGATCATCCCGTTTGCTGTCGTAAAGACAACTGACGTCGATTCATCAAATTCTTTCACAGGTAAAACAGCAATCACTCGTTCACTGCTATCTGCATGTGCTAAGTGACTAATATGTTCACCTAAATCTTTCCAACGTATGTCAGTGAGCTCGTGAACAGGACGATAAATATAATTCCCTTTATCTGTGAACAAGAGCACAAAATCCATGGTATTCATTTGCTGAGCAAAAACAGCATGATCATTTTCTTTCATGCCCAGTTCAGCGATGCCGTTTGAAGCGCTGAATGAACGGAGACCAGAACGTTTCACGTATCCTTGTTCTGAAACAGTCACCATTACTTCTTCACTCGCAACTAAAACAGTTCGATCGATTGTTAATTCCTCAATTTTCTCTTCAATTTGAGAGCGGCGTACACTTGGGAATTGTTTATTAATCATTTTCAGGTTGTTAACAAGTGTTGCATTCATTACTTTTACATCACTTAAAATCGCCTCTAATTGCGCAATTTTATCCGATAGCGCCTGACCTTCTGAACGCAAATCAGTAATATCAGTGTTTGTTAAACGATAAAGTTGTAAAGTAACAATTGCTTCCGCTTGTTCAACAGAAAATTGATATTTTTCAATGATATTATCTTTTGCATTTTTCTTATCTTTTGATGAGCGAATTGTTGCAATCACTTCATCAAGAATTGATAAGGCTTTCATCAAACCTTCGATGATATGTTGACGTTCACGCGCTTTTTTCATCTCAAAATGCGAACGGCGTGTAATAATTTCATGCTGATGCTTAATGTAAGCATCAATAAAACCTAAAATGCCGTTTAAACGTGGGCGTTTATTATCAATTGCCACTAAGTTGAAGTTATACGACACTTGTAAATCCGTATTTTTATATAAATAGTTAAGAATACCAGTGACATTCACTTCTTTTTTCAATTCAATTGCAATGCGTAAGCCTGTTCTATCTGTTTCATCACGGACTTCAGAAATACCTTCGACTTTTTTATCAAGACGTAACTCATCAATACGTTTGACAAGGTTTGCTTTGTTTACTTCATAAGGGATTTCAGTCACAATAATTTGTTGACGACCACTACGAATTGTCTCAATTTCAGTTTTAGAACGAATGAAAATCTTACCTTTACCTGTTTCATACGCTTTTCTAATACCACTGACACCTTGAATGATACCGCCTGTTGGAAAATCAGGGCCAGGTATTTTTTTCATGATATCATCAATGCTACAATTTTGATGTTTTAGTCGATAAATAACCGCTTCAATCACTTCCGCTAAGTTATGTGGCGGAATATCTGTTGCATAACCCGCAGCAATACCTGTTGCACCATTCACTAACAAGTTAGGGAAATGTGCAGGTAACACCGTTGGTTCATGCGTTGTTTCATCGAAGTTTGAGATCATATCCACTGTACCTTTTTCAAGGTCTTGCAATAAATGAGCCGACAATGCACCTAAACGTGCTTCTGTATAACGCATCGCAGCTGCAGAGTCACCATCAATACTACCGTTATTACCATGCATTTCAATTAAAGGCATACGGTTTTTCCAATCTTGACTCATACGAACCATTGCTTCATACACTGATGAATCACCGTGTGGGTGATAGTTACCGATAACGTTACCGACTGTTTTAGCTGATTTACGGAACCCTTTTTCATTGGTATTACCTTCCGCATACATGGCATATAAAATACGACGTTGTACAGGTTTTAGTCCATCACGGATATCTGGTAAGGCACGTTCTTGAATAATATATTTACTATAACGACCAAAACGGTCGCCAACGACTTCTTCTAATGGTAAATCTTGAATCCCATCATGAATTGGCATCGGAATCCCCCTCAATCATTACATTTTCGTTTTCTAAAATACTTTGTTCATCCTCTAATGTAAACTCTACATTACCTTCAATCCAACGACGACGCGGCTCAACTTTATCGCCCATCAGCGTTGAAATACGACGTTCAGAACGCGCAGCATCATCAATGCGTACACGAATCAACGTACGTGATTCCGGATCCATTGTAGTAGACCATAATTGATCTGCATTCATCTCACCTAAACCTTTGTAACGCTGAATAATATAACCACGGCTAAAGTTTTTTAAGACCACTTCTAACTCATCGTCCGTCCACGCGTATTCAATCACTTCTTTTTTACCGACACCTTTACTTACTTTATAAAGAGGTGGCAAAGCAATATAAATCTTGCCTGCTTTAATCAACGGCAACATGTAACGATAAAAGAACGTTAAGAGCAAGACTTGGATATGTGCCCCATCGGTATCCGCATCGGTCATAATAATAATTTTATCGTAATTACAATCTTCAATATCAAAATCAGCACCTACGCCGGCACCAATAGTATGAATGATTGTACTAATTTCTTCATTTTTCATAATATCAGCTAATTTAGCTTTTTCAGTATTGATAACTTTTCCTCGTAAAGGTAACACGGCTTGGAAACGACGATCACGACCTTGCTTGGCAGAACCACCGGCCGAATCCCCTTCGACTAAGTACAATTCATTTTTCAATGGGTTACGTGATTGAGCTGGCGTTAATTTACCTGATAATAGTGTATCTGAACGCTTACGTTTTTTACCATTACGTGTATCTTCACGTGCTTTACGCGCTGCATCACGCGCTTGTTGTGCTTTGATTGATTTACGAATTAACAGTTGACTTACTTCTGGGTTTTCGTTTAAGAAGTAGGCTAATTGTTCAGAAACAACGGCATCAACAGCTGCACGAGCTTCAGATGTTCCTAATTTTTCTTTTGTTTGACCTTCAAATTGGAGGTATTCTTCTGGTACACGAATTGAGATAACAGCTGCCATCCCCTCACGTATATCACTACCTTCAAGGTTCTTATCTTTTTCTTTTAACATACCTGTACGGCGAGCATATTCATTCATGACACGTGTCATTGCCGCTTTAGCTCCAGCTTCGTGCGTTCCCCCGCCTTTTGTACGTACATTATTTACAAAGCTAAGAATTGTTTCTGAATAGGCATCATTGAACTGAAAAGCCATTTCGATTTCCATTTCAGATTGAACGCCTTCCATCACAACTGTATCGTGCAGGCCTTCTTTATCTTCATTTAAATAACTGACAAACGCAGCAATTCCATCCTCGTAAAGGAATGTTTCTGACTTATCTGCTTCACGTTCGTCCGTTAATATAATTTCAACGCCTTTAAGCAAGAAAGCTGATTCGCGCAAACGTTCGCTAAGAACATCATAATTATAAGTTGTTGTTGAAAAAATGGTTGGGTCTGGTTTAAAATGCAACGTTGTTCCATTGCGTTTAGTTTTTCCCAGCTTAACAAGTTTTGTGACTGGTACCCCACCGTTTTTAAATGTTTGTTCATACTCATACCCATCACGGTAAACGGTAACTTTTAACCATTCGCTCAAAGCGTTAACAACAGATGCACCTACACCGTGTAAGCCCCCAGATGTTTTATAGCCACCTTGACCAAACTTACCACCAGCGTGAAGCACAGTTAAAATAACTTCAACTGTTGGTTTACCAGAACTGTGCATACCAACAGGCATACCACGTCCTTCGTCACTTACGACGATACTATTATCTTTTTTTATTGTAATTTCAATTTTTTGACCAAACCCAGAAAGGACCTCATCAACAGAGTTATCGACTATTTCATACACAAGGTGATGTAACCCTCGCGCATCAGTTGAACCAATATACATTGCTGGACGTTTTCGAACAGCTTCTAATCCTTCTAATATCTGTATTGCATCATCATTATATTCAGTTGTTTGTTTTACCAATGCTTAACAGCGCCTTTCTATCATGTGATGTTTGCTTTCACAAACGTGCGTTCGTTATTAAAAATAGCAAAAATAAGACTCGTT
>NZ_JAFYUW010000166.1:0-5340 GCF_017549435.1 Brochothrix sp. | reverse complement strand
TTTATTCAGTAACGATTGAGTGGATAAGTGTTGGTTCCACTGCGCTATCAGCAATTGAAATGTTAGCATAGATTTTCGCAATAACATCATCAACATTTTCTCTATTAGAATAAATTGTTACAAGTGGCTCGCCTTCTTTCACTGCTTCGCCAACTTTTTTACGTAACATTAAACCAACTGCTAAGTCAATTTCATCTTCTTTAGTTGCACGTCCTGCACCTAATAACATTGCTGCGATACCAATTTCATCGGCAACCATATTTGATACAACACCCGTTTGTTTAGCTGGTACATCAATCACAAATTCTGCTTGTGGCAAGCGTTCTGGATGATCCACAACTGTTTCATCGCCACCTTGATTGTGTAAGAACGTTCTGAATTTATCGAGTGCTTTTCCATTAGCAATTACTTCTTTAAGCAATTCACGCGCTTCTTCTAATGTTTCTGCTTTTTTAGCAAGCACAACCATTTGCGAGCCTAATGTTAAAACTAATTCTGTTAAATCTTCTGGTCCTTCACCTTTAAGTGTATCAATTGCCTCTTTAACTTCCAGAGCATTACCAATCGCATAACCTAAAGGTTGTGACATATCAGAAATAACTGCCATCGTTTGACGACCCACGTTATTACCTATACGAACCATTGCATGTGCAAGGTTTTGTGCATCTTCATCTGTTTTCATGAAGGCACCGGCACCTGTTTTAACATCTAAGACAATTGCATCAGCACCTGCTGCGATTTTTTTACTCATGATTGAGCTTGCGATTAAAGGAATCGAGTTAACTGTTCCTGTAACATCACGTAATGCATACATTTTTTTATCTGCTGGTGTTAAGTTTCCTGATTGACCAATAACAGCAACTTTATCGCGGTTGACGATTTCCATAAACTCTTCGTTCGTAATTTCAACATGGAAGCCTTTAACAGCTTCTAATTTATCGATTGTTCCACCCGTATGACCTAAACCACGACCAGACATTTTAGCTGTAGGAATATCTAAAGCTCCTACAAGTGGTGCTAATACAAGTGTTGTTGTATCACCAACGCCACCAGTCGAATGTTTATCCACTTTTACGCCTTCAATACCTGATAAATCAATTGTTTCTCCAGAATTAACCATTGCCATTGTTAAAGAGGCACGTTCATTATCTGTCATATCTTGGAAGAAAATTGCCATCGCTAATGCGCTTGCTTGATAATCAGGAATATCGCCAGCTGTGTAACCATCGATAAAGAAATTAATTTCCTCTGTTGATAATTCTTTTCCATCGCGTTTGTTTGCTATAATATCTACCATTCTCATAATAAATCACCAGTCCTTTGTTTTTTAGTAAATTAATCCTACAATTGTAGCTGTTAAGAAACTTACAAGTGTTGCACCATAAAGAAGGCGTAACCCAAATTTAGCTGCCATGTTACCTTTTTCTTCGTTCAATCCTTTAATCGCACCTGAAATGATACCGATTGAAGAGAAGTTTGCAAAAGATACAAGGAATACTGAAACGATTGCTGTTGTACGTCCTGAGAAGTCGAAGTTACCACTTGTCAAGAAGTCCATTGCAACAAATTCATTCGATACTAATTTCGTTGCCATAACACTTCCGGCACTGATTGCCTCTGACCACGGAATACCCATGATGAAAGCAAACGGAGCAAAAACATATCCTAATAAATCTTGGAAAGAAATTCCTAAAATCGCTGAGAAAATACCGTTAACCAACGCAATAATTGCGATGAAACCGATCAGCATTGCCCCAACTGTAATAGCTACTTTGAAACCATCCATGATGTATTCACCAAGTACTTCGAAAAACGATTGTTTACGTTCTTTTTTAACTTCGAGAATATCTTCATCTGGTGCTACTTCGTAAGGGTTGATGATTGAAGCGATGATAAAACCACCAAAAAGGTTTAATACGATTGCTGTAACAACGTATTCTGGTTTTAACATTGTCATATATGCGCCAACAATTGCCATTGATACTGTTGACATTGCTGATGCACATAATGTGTAGAGACGTTTTTCATTTAATAGGCTCAATTGGTTTTTCACTGAAATGAAAACTTCTGATTGACCCAGTATTGCAGATGCAACAGCGTTATATGACTCTAATTGACCCATACCGTTTACTTTACTTAATAAGTAACCGACGCTACGCATGAAAATTTGTAGAATTTTGAAGTGATGTAAAATCCCGATTAACGCTGAGATAAATACAATTGGCATTAACACGCCTAAAAAGAAGCTTGATTGTGCGTCAGCATTAAGGAGACCACCAAATACAAAGTTGATTCCTTCAGCAGCGTAAGATAAAAGGTATTCAAATCCTTTAGCAAACCCACCGACTAATATATTACCTACGTTCGTATTCAACAATACGGCAGCAAGAATAAATTGTAAAACAATCATGATAACAACAGGACGGTACTTGATTTTTTTCTTATCTTTACTGAAAGCCCATGCCATCAATAACACAACAATAATACCGATAATACCAATTAAATATTTCATAAGAGACCACCTTTTAGTTTTTACGATTACAACTGCAATCGTTTACATTTAACATTATACAACATGAACTACAATAAAGGTGAAAAATAAATGAATAAGCAACAGATTGTGCTTATTCATCCTCAGTTTTAGTAGTTGTAACACCAACTGAGCTTTTTCGTAATATTCCGGACAAAAATCGACTTAGCTTTCGCTATTTCTTAGTAGTCCGATTTAGAAGTTCCACCAGCAATAATTGTGACACCAGCACTTGCTCCAATACGAGTTGCTCCTGCTGCGATCATTGCATCAACATCTTCTTTTGAGCGAACGCCACCTGAAGCTTTAACTCCAATGTTAGGTCCAACTGTTTTGCGCATTAAAGCAATATCTTCCGCTGTTGCTCCACCAGTAGAAAAACCTGTTGAAGTTTTAACAAAATCGGTACCTGCTTCAACTGCTAATTCACATGCACGTACTTTTTCTTCGTCTGTTAACAGACATGTTTCAATGATAACTTTCACAATTGCTTGACCTTTAACAGCTTCAACGACTGCTTGAATATCATTTTTTACAACTTCGTTATCGCCATCTTTCAAAGCGCCAACGTTAATAACCATATCTACTTCGTTTGCACCGTTTGCCACAGCATCTTTAGCTTCTGCTACTTTCGCTGCTGTTGTTGATGCACCTAAAGGAAAACCAATAACAGTACATACTTTTGCGTATGCGCCATCTAATTCTTCACTTGATAATTTAACCCAGTAAGGATTAACACATACTGATGCAAAATCGTGTTCACGAGCTTCTGCTGTCAGTTTTAAAATTTGTTCGCGTGTTGCGTCTTGTTTTAATAATGTATGATCAATCATATTTGCTAAGTTCATGATTCAATCACTCCTTTTCTCTTTATAATTTGAGTATACTACATCGTGAACAAATGTACAACATTAGTTTGAACCAATGTTCAAATTTGTTTTTAATTATGACGGATAGGCTAACAAACCTTTTGCTGTTTCATAATCTAATAGCAAGATATTGCCATACTTTCCCTTTAATGCTGCATCAATCGCTTGAATTTTACGAACACCGCCAGCAACCAAAATCGCATTTTCCTTATCTTGCAAATCCGCTAATTCAATTCCCATCGTACGATTATCAATTGTCGGGGCACAAACTTCTCCGTTTTCATCATAAAAACGCGAGCAAATATCGCCAACAGCTTTCTTTTTTAATAATTCTATTTCATCTGCTGTTAAATAACCTAATTGAAACAACAATGCTTCTGGGCGAACCGTACCCACAGTGAAAATAGCAGTATTCGCACGTTTACCTAAATTACTAATTGCTTGGATGTGACGATCTTGTTCGACTACATGTTTTGTTACTTCATTATCAAAAACGACTGGCAAAGGCAATGCTTGAGGCACTGTATTAAACGTTTTCGCGAAAATATTCAATGTTTCATTTGCATAAGTATCAACTTTCGATTGACTGATACCCCCTTTTAGTTGCACGACTTGAATATTTTTATATTCTTGAGGTGTGAGGTGTTTTGCAATGGCATGAATTGTTTTTCCCCAGCTCACGCCAATAACATCATCATCTTTTGTGATTGATTCGATATAACGCGCTGCAAACTCACCTAAGGTGTCGTATAGTTTCTCTTCTGAAGTAGTGGGTGCAAATACTAATTGTACGTCTTTAAGCTGGTAGCGCTCCCGCAAAGCTGTTCTTACACCTTCAATATCAGTGAACGGATCAGAAATATTGATTTGCACATACCCCTTCTCTTTGGCATACGCCAATAAACGTGAAACGGTTGGTCGTGATATTTGTAATTGATTAGCAATTTCTTGTTGACTTAATTCCGCTTCATAATATAAGCGAGCAACTGCAACACTTAATTGACCTTTTTCTTCCGGCATGTTCGACACTCCTCTTTGGTTATTGCCTTTAGCTATTCCCTCTAAATGATAGCCGTAAGCATCAAAAAAAGCTAGGATATTTATTAGAAGTTGATAAAAAAAGAAATAACAAGTTTAACTCCTTACTTCTAGATATCAGAATAATATACACTAAAGGGAGCTTATCTAAAGATACAGTATGATTCGTTTGTGATACTCTGTCAAAAAACGATTGGGAATTTTATATTTCTTGTATTTATATATTTAATAAATATCACTAGCTAAAAAAGGCATTTTTATTATGTTATATTAATAGTTAACTATTGCTCAAAAAGTAATAAGACAAAATAAATAAGATGTTTTATAATGAACTTTCTACGTTAAAAGACTTTCAAAACATCGCAAAGGAGTTGCATCCCTATTGAATAGGAAAATGATTTTCATTCCTTTAATTTTCATATTAATAATTGTATTCAGTTATTTATTCCTACCGGTAAATATCCAAAGGGTTTTTAACATACTGATACCTATCTCAATATTAATATTAATTCTCCTTTCTTTGTCGTTTTTACTTTTGTATTACTTGATAAAATCATTAAAATAATCATGAATTTTCAAGTATTATAAAAGACTTTCTATCTGTCAGCATACCTCTACTCAAAAAGGCGAACTTATCTCATTGATAAGTTCGCCTTTCTTGTTCAACACTACCTTTTTAAAAACATAATATTGAGGTTTATGTTGACTATTTATATTTCAATATCAGCTGAATATACGTGGTGAATTTCGCCTGCTACATCTTGTAACAATAATACGCCGTCATCGGTAATACCTTTAAATTCGCCTTCTAAAACACCTTTTAAGGTACGAGCTTTAATGTTTTTATTAAACTGCAAAGCATGCGCTTCCCAATATTTTTTAATTGGAGAAAAACCTTCAGTC